>DCDC01000198.1 GCA_002316225.1 Firmicutes bacterium UBA1065
ATTCGCTAAGAATTAAATCGTGTCCTGCATATATTCGCTTGATATTTTTATTATTTTTTTATAAGTATTACGTATGACAACTTAGTTAGGGGACGGTTCTTTTCGTTGCAAAAGTAGTAACGAAAAGAACCGTCCCTTAAGTTATAATCATCATATTTCTCCATAACAACTGGAAAATTTATGCATATACTATTGAGAGAATAGAAAGGAGAAGTATGTATGATAATTCATGTGGTTCAGCCCGGAGAATCCATATTTTCGATTGCCGCCCTTTATAATACATCACCTCAGAAAATAATCATTGATAACGAGCTTACAAATCCAAATGACCTTGTCCCCGGCCAGACCCTGGTAATCCTCATTCCGGAAGTGGTACACGTGGTGCAGCCGGGAGAAACATTGGCAGATATAGCCAGGAGCTACGGTACAACTACCGTAAATCTTCTGCAATTAAATCCCTTCATTGAATACGCGGATCAAATCGTACCCGGGGACCAAATTACAATCAGCAACACGGCAGACAAAAGGGGCATAATATATACATTAGGATATACATATCCCCATATAAACAGAACAGTACTCATGAAGACACTTCCTTATTTAACCTACCTGACCATATTTACCTACGGTATCACTGAGGAAGGAGAACTAATCGATATAGAAGATGAAGATTTGATAAGAATAGCAAGGGATTTCGGTGTTGCACCCTTGATGCTGATTTCCACTTTGAGCGAGCAAGGAACTTTCAGCAATGAATTGGCCCACATTATTTTAAATGATCCCCAGGTGCAAGACAACTTAATAGAAAACGTCCTGGAAAACCTAAGGCAAAAAGGTTATGCCGGCCTGGACATAGATTTTGAATATGTTTTACCGGAAGACGAAGAAGCCTTTATTAATTTTATTCAAAAAATTCATGACAGGATAAGTCCCGAAGGTTATATCCTATTCACCGCCCTGGCCCCCAAAACATCGGCGGACCAGCCGGGTCTGCTATATGAAGCCCATAATTATCCCCGGATAGGTGAAGCTTCTGACAGGGTCCTTCTCATGACCTACGAATGGGGATACACTTACGGTCCCCCCATGGCTGTGTCTCCCATTGACAAGGTGAGGGAAGTACTGGATTATGCCGTGACTGAAATACCAAGGGATAAGACCTATATGGGCATACCCAACTATGGCTATGATTTTATATTGCCCTATGTTCAGGGAGTATCAAGGGCTGATTCGGTATCCAACGTGGAGGCGGTTGAGCTGGCTGCTGATGTGGGAGCAGCCATTCAGTATGATGAAGTGTCCCAGGCACCATATTTTATTTATTATGATGACCAGGGGAGACAACACAGGGTCTGGTTTGAAGATGCCAGAAGCACTTTGGCTAAGTTGGACCTCTACAGCGAATACGGGTTTGAAGGAGTGGGGTATTGGAATATCATGAGATATTTTCCCCAAAACTGGCTTATAGTGAGCAATTTGTACGACATAGCCAAGATCTTGTGATATAAGCTTGCCATTTATTGGAATCATACAAAAAAACCAGCATATAAATAAGTAACAGGTAATGTAGGAGGTTTTTATGAACAATAAAAATTACAGGGTGATGAAGTTTTTAGAACCGGTTAATAAAAATGATAAGTACAGGGGTTATGTTCGCCTTGACATGAGAGGAAACAGGGGAAATGTGATTGTAGCCGCCGAAAATTTAGGCGATGCAAAATCAACGAGCGAAGTTTATTTATATAAGGATAAACATAACAAAATTAAGCTGGGAGACATAAACAACAAAAAGGGATTACTTAAAAAAATGCTTACTTTTGGGAACACCACCGCAATAGAAGATTACAACGTATGCGCGGTGGTTAAGAACGGCAAAATCGTTTTGTATTCCAATTTGTTCAGCACATCAAGCCCTGACATGGTAAGAAAATTGGAGGCTGACGATGATCTTGAACCGGAAAATGACCGGGAGCCGGAAACAAAAATACTTGCAGACAAGGAGCAGGAGGAGGCAAATGACAGCAGGGAGGAGGGTGATACCAAAGAAATCATTGAACCAAAAGGCTTGCGGGAGATAAGAACAATAAGACAAAAAGAGCTGCAAAAAGAATCTGCTGAAGAGACTATCCAGGAAGCGAAAAAGATCCTTCAGGAGCCCCTTAAGCCCATAAAGGTGCCCATAAAGAAAGAAAAGGAGGAAGAAATAAAGGCAGAAAAACAAGAGGCCCGGGAAGAAGCCGAGGAAGTAAAGGATCAGGCTCTTTCTACCCAAAGATTCAGGAACAGGTTTGATGAGAAACTCTACAGGACCTTAAAAGACTTTAAAGAAATTGAACCCTTATCGGTTACATTAAAAGATTTTACCTGGTGGTATATACCCTATGACGAAGCAGGAATTAAAAACGGGATCCTGCCCTATTATAATCAAATAATAAGCGCATACTATCCCTATCCCATGTCCAGCCGGGTAACCACCTGCACAAACCTCATGAAAAAATATGGGCATTATATCTTCGGAGTCTATAAGGAAAATGATGAAATATCAAGGTATATATACGGTATACCGGGCCAGTTTACCAAGGAAGAGCAGCCTTACAAGGGAGTAACCGGATTCAAAAACTGGTCCTATGCCAGCAAGGACAGCAAGGGAGATTACGGTTACTGGCTTGCTTTTGTAAACCCCAAAACCGGTGAAACCACAGACCCTCCCCAGGTACAATTGGCATAAAAAATAATTAATAAAAAAATCATTTATTATAAAAAACTCCCATGA
>DCDC01000165.1 GCA_002316225.1 Firmicutes bacterium UBA1065
CACATGTATTGTAATCCTACATATTATTTTAATATATTATGATTAAATTTATTGCTCCTGATTCAAGATTATATTATAATTAATAAACTTAAATGTTTATTAATGGGAGGAAACATGAAAATTCGATACATTTACCACTCTTGTTTTTTTATCGAAACCGCTAAAGATTTTTTAATGTTTGATTATTTCAAGCACAGGAGCGATAAAAGAGATTTTGATTTCGATAAGATGTTGAATGATGCCTTTATAAGCCCTAAACCTCTTTATGTATTCAGTTCCCACTCACACCAGGACCACTTTAACTACGATATTCTATCCTGGATAAACAAAAAACCGAACACATTTTACATCTTGTCCTCAGACATAAAAATATACAACAGGCTTGACAATTTATATATTGTACGACCGGGTGACGAACTTGCCCTCAATGATATGAAGCTTAATATTTTCGGCTCAACTGACTTAGGGGTAAGCTTTTTGGTTAATATAGAAGGTTTAAACATTTTCCATGCCGGTGACTTAAACTGGTGGAAATGGCCCGATGATACACCGGAAGAAGAAAAATCCATGGAGGATGCATTCAAAAAAATAGTATCGGATATAGCAAATCAAGGAGCTAAAATTGACCTTGCCTTTTTCCCGGTTGACAGAAGACTTGAACAGAATTATTCCTGCGGGGGCCGGTATTTTATAGAACAGTTAAGACCTAAGCTCTTTGTTCCCATGCATTTTTGGGATGATTATAAAGCCATATCAAACTTTAAAAAGGCCATGGACGAGTATAGCACAAAAGTGATAGAAATCAGCCACCCCAATGAAACCTTGTATGCAAACATATAGATGAGTTATTTCTCTTATGCTTATTAAATTATTACATATTATCCGTATCAAGTTAAACGGATAACCTTTGTCATCCTGGGCAAAAAGAAAGATCTTATGATACTCTTCGATCTGAAGATCTCAGAATGACATTTTAAGCATTGTTCATAACAATAACAAGTTTCGCCCATGATACAAGATATTTAACTTTTGTTTTACTCCATAAACATATTATTTAATAAGACGCATATTATGTTTACAAACATTGTATCAGGGGGGGAGGATTAATGAGAATTACAATAACCAGCGAAAGCGGTGATTGGAAGGCAAACCTGTATACCAGGGATATTGCAACCTATGAAGTTAAAAACAAGGAAATATTGGACTTTTTCATACAATTGGGCGATGCCTACGCAAACAATGATACGGTCGATGAAATGTTTGAATGCTTGTACAACTTGATTAATTACGGCTACCTGTATACGGATGAAGACACGGATGATAATTATTATGATGATTATGACTATGATGATGATTATTTTGATTATGATGACCTGGAAGAACAAGACTTCCTTTCTCAGGAAGGTTTTAAACTCATTAAGACCGAAGTTGAATACTATGTGGATGATGAATTAGTGTCAAAAGATGTTTACGATGATGCATGGGACGAAAGAATAGGATACTTGGGATCTTCAAATTGGGAAGACAGGGGAATTACGATAATAAATGCCGATACCGACGAAATCATTTTTTTAGGCAAAATATCTTAATATACAAGGGGACACTCATGTGTCCCCTTAACTAATCCTCATTAAATTTCAGCACCGACAAGAAGGCTTCCTGGGGTACTTCCACCAGGCCTATTTGTCTCATTCGCTTCTTGCCTTCTTTTTGCTTTTCCAAAAGCTTTTTCTTCCTGGTTATGTCTCCTCCGTAGCACTTTGCAAGAACATCTTTTCTCAGGGCTTTTACGGTCTCCCTTGCAATAACTTTGTTTCCTATGGCTGCTTGAAGGGGTATGGCGAACAGGTGCCTGGGAATTACATCCTTGAGTCTTTCGACTATAGCCCTTCCTCTTTCATATGCTTTATCTTCATGAACGATAATCGAAAAGGCATCCACCAATTCATAGTTTATCAATATATCTAATTTAACCAGGTCAGACTGGACATAACCTTCAAGTTCATAATCCAGGGAAGCATATCCCCTGGTTTTTGATTTCAAAGCATCAAAGAAATCGTAAATTACTTCATTCAAAGGTAATTTATAATGGAGGATAACCCGGCTGGCTTCAAGGTATTCCATATTTACAAAGGTACCCCTGCGGTTTTGACAAAGTTCCATGATTGCTCCCACATACTCGGTAGGGCTCATTATGGATGCCGCAACAACAGGCTCTTCCATATACTCTATTTCCTGCACCGGAGGCATGTTTGTTGGGTTCTGCAAGGTCATCACTTCACCGTTTGTTTTATACACCTTGTATATAACGCTGGGAGTTGTTGCTATGATATTCAGGTCGAATTCTCTCTCAAGCCTTTCTTGAATTATTTCCATGTGCAGGAGGCCCAAGAATCCGCACCTGAAACCAAATCCCAAGGCAACAGAGGTTTCCGGTTCAAAGGTCAAAGAAGCGTCATTAACCTGGAGTTTTTCCAAAGCATCTCTTACACTGTTGTAATCTTCTCCCTCGGCAGGATAAATACCGCAGAAAACCATGGACGTAACTTTTTTGTATCCGGGAAGTGGCTCCTTTGCCGGATTTTCACTGTTTGTAATCGTATCTCCAACCCGGCAGCTTTTTACTTCCTTCATGCTGGCGCACAAATAACCCACATCTCCCGAATAAAGACATTCCACAGGCTTCTGAGTAGGTGAGATTATGCCAACCTCCGTGACATCAAAGGTTTTACCCGTTGACATCATTTTTATTTTATCTCCCTTTTTAACCCTTCCTTCTTTGATTCTTATATATGCCACAACCCCTCTGTAGCTGTCGTAATAAGAATCAAATACCAGGGCTTTTAAGGGAGCTTCTTCGTCCCCTTCAGGCGGTGGAATCTTTTTTACGATTGCTTCCAATACCTGATCTATGTTAATATTTTCCTTGGCTGAAATAAGGGGTACATCGGAACAATCAATCCCTATTACATCCTCTATTTCCTGTTTGACTTCATCCGGTCTTGCGCTGGGCAAATCTATTTTATTTATGACCGGAACTATTTCAAGGTTTTGGTCTAAAGCCAAATACACATTTGCCAAGGTTTGTGCTTCGATGCCCTGGGCAGCATCCACAACTAAGACTGCTCCCTCGCATGCGGCTAAGCTTCTTGAAACTTCATAGTTAAAATCCACATGCCCCGGAGTATCTATCAAATTAAGTGTATAGGTATGTCCATCCCGGGCTTTGTAGGATAAACTTATGGTTTGAAGCTTTATAGTAATTCCTCTTTCCCTTTCCAGGTCCATATTGTCTAAGACCTGGTCCTGCATCTCCCTGGGAGTCAGAAGTCCGGTATTCTCTATCAGCCTGTCTGCCAAAGTGGATTTTCCATGATCTATGTGAGCGATTATCGAAAAGTTTCTAATATATTTTCTTCTGTCCAAAAAAATATACCCTCCCTGATTTAAACTAAGGGTATTATATCAAAAGTTCACATGAATGTAAAATTTTATTTATCAATTTCACTTAAGTACTCATACAAGACCTGAGCCAGCAACTCGGCTGTATATTCAATTTCTTCATATGTATTAAGGGTGCAGCCCACTTCTATAAGGAAAGAGTAATCGGATAAATATTGGTTGAAATATGCGCCTTCCCTTATGATTATCTTGCGCATGAGGCCGGGATACAACTCATGAGCTATTTCATAGAGTCTGCCGGCATTTTCCTTGAGTTTTGCAGCATTCCCGTTTTTATTTCCCACAACTAAGGTGCAGGTTGCAGCCCTTTTCCCATTTATCTCGGTGGTTTTAACTTCCGACAGAAGGGCTTCATAGTTGGAGTTTTCTTCGGCTCCGTCACGATGCAGATCTATCAAAATATTTTTTTTGTTGTCGCTTAACACTTGTTTAACCGCATAATTTGAATTTGCGTAAGATAAGTTGTAATCCGGATAGTCGTTATAATCCTTTAAATGAATATTCTTAATGCCCCTTTTAAGCAAATCGGCGGAAATCTTTGCTCCTATTCCCGTAATATTCAGCTTTTCATCCAGGGACCTATAATTTGTGTTATTAGTTGATTGAAAAGCTTCCGTTCCATGGGTGTGATACAAGACTACATTCAAATTCTCAACAAGAGAAGCAGAGTTAAGGAATAATTTTCTTCTCGGTGCTCTGCTTCTGGATGTTGAAGTAATTACTTTAAAAAAGTTTTCTTTTCTTTCTTCTGCCAAATATACTTCCTTCTTGACCGGAGGTTTGTAATCGGTATCATTATATATTTCAAGATTTAACCTGGCATCTTCACTTTCAATAGTTTGCATTTCTTCCTGACCATCGTCAGGGGTCTCGATTATATCAATATCTTCACTCTTTTTTGTCTTAAAGGTATTTTGAAGAAAGATATTGAAGTGGGACATAAACTTGTCAAATTTAGTTAAGCTTTCTTGTCCGGCACTTGAGTCATAGTTGATTGAAATTGTTGTAATTTCCTTGCCGATCTTTCTTTCTTCAGCCAACCTGTATACAAAACTATAGCCCAAAAACAGTGTTGTCAGGCACAATATTGACATCATCATGTAAAAGGTCCTACCATCCTTATTTTTTCTTTGTCTCTTCATGATATCAACTCCACATATTTTCTCAAAGTAATATATTACTCCACAAAATATCTCAAAAGTAATATATTAATGTATATGTGTATTGTTTCCTGAATAACACTGTTAATTTTTACAATTATATTACGATTCATAACCCGGATGTACTGCCCTGTTTATAGATTCCGCCAAAAGGACTGACAAGGATTCAATGATTTCATCCACATAAGAGGGCGTTACAACTGATTCCCCGTACATGGGGCTAAGGATTTCCTTTATGAAGGCATGCTTTTCCGTATAGTCCAGATCACTTAAGATACCCATTATCGCACCTACATCATCTGTTTTTCCCTTCAGTGTTTCCTCCATCATTTCAATGGTATCATTGACAATTGTGGCTGTATCAACCACAGTGGGTATCCCTAAGGCAATCACTTTCGTTCCTATGGTTTCTTTATTCAGTGACCCCTGCATGTTTCCTATTCCGGAGCCGGGCTCTATGCCTGCATCCGTTATTTGGACAACTGAGCACAACCTCCTCATTTTGCGGGAAGCTAAGGCATCAATTGCTATTAACAAGGATGGTTTTATTTTTTCTACAACTCCTGCAATGGTATTGATTGTTTCTATTCCCGTTGTGCCCAAAACTCCCGGCTCCAATATTGAAACTTCATTGAAATCTTCATCGTATTCCTTTTTATAAGCCTTGAAATACTGGCCGGTTACTTTAATCTTTTCAAGAGTTTTGGGTCCCAATGAGTCTGCGGTGATATTTCTGTTTCCCAGGCCAACCACCAATACCCTTTCCCTCTTTAGACCGGATATATCCCTTATGGCCTTTGCCAGTATATCAATCACTTCATTTCTTTCCTTTTCCGAAAGGAGCTTCAGGCTTTTCGTTTCATAGGTGATATATTTGCCCCTTTTCTTTCCGATTGCCTTTTCAGCTTCTTCATCTTTTATTTCAAGTTCTACAACTTCCCCATGGCTGTAATTTTGGGTTTTTAATGTTATGCCCTCCACTTTCCTGGCAAGAGATTCGTTTGCTTCATAGGCCAAATCCGTTCTATACATAAATCCTCCCAAAAATACCGTATAAATTCAAAGTGTCTTGGTTATTATAGTTTTTTTTGATTTTTTTATTCTTTTTGCTTGATTTTTTCAGAGAGAGTCTGTATAATTGTTTTGTTGTCAGTAATAGAATTAATTGAATAATATAGAATGAAACCGTGGAATAATAAAACAGGTACAATACGAGGAGGTGAATATATTGGCAAATATTAAATCTGCAAAAAAGAGAATCTTAATAATAAACAAAAAAACTTTAAAAAATAAGAGCAGAAAATCTGAAATTAAAACATATATTAAGAAATTTGAAACAGCATTGAATGAAGGCAACTTGGAAAAAGCAAAAGAATATTTGAAAATATGTGAAAAGAAATTATATCAGGCTGCTGCTAAAAACACAATTCACAAGAACGCTGCTGCAAGAAAGATAAGCAGATTAACAAAAAAATTCAATAAAGTAGCATAAAAATAACCGGCATTACCGGTTTTTTTATTATTTATTATCTATGAATTTACTGTACTTCCTATAATCCCGTTTGTTATTAATTCAAGTCCAAGCCTGCCGTCAATTTCTCCGGTTTTTATTCTCCTGTCAATTTCCAAAAACCTCTTCATATAATATTCGATTGTTTTAATGCTCAGTTTGCCGGATTGTCTCGCAAGCTTAGAAGCAACAAAATTTTTGATTTTCATATTATTTATGATTTCATTTAAGGAATAGCCTTTTTTTTGTAGTAGAAGATACCTGTAAAGCATCCTGTACTGCCTTGTTATCATGTGTATTATATACTGCTCCGGTGTGTTGTTTAAAAGCATCTCATCCAGTATTTCAAAGGCCTTTTTCTTGTTGTTTTCACATATGCTGTCAACTAAGCCGAATATGTTGCTTTCGACGGATTTAACCATTAAGGCATCCAAATCGGCATTAGTAACATTCTTCCTTTCTTGATTATGGGACATGATCTTATGGATTTCGTTATTTACGTGGTAAAGGCTTACCCTGCTTTCGTATTCCAAATAACCGGTATTGTTTGCCATGTAATTTGCATCGGCCATTGAAATACTAAAGCTGTTCTTTTTGAATTCATCCCTTATGTATTTTGTCAGTTCTGTTTCATTCAACCTGTTGAATTCAAATACCGCTTTCATATCCTTAAGTTTCTTGACAACTTTTTTTCTTGAATCCGGCTTCCCGTCTTTTATAATAAATACAGTGATGCAGTCTTTGTTTTCATCTATGTATTTCGATAGTTTTTCTTCTTCTTTTTTATCCAGGCTTCCGGCAGATGTTAAGAATACAGCATCTTTTACTATACAGAGCTTTTTATCAGACATAAATGGAAATGTGTCTGTAAACTCAAAATAATCCTTTAAACTTTCCGGTTTTTCAAATTCTGCATAGTTCATATTTTCATAGCTTTTGCCTATGTATTTGTTTTTTATATACTTGGCAGAATAATCAATATAATATTCTTCATTTCCGTAAAACAAGACACTATTGGGAAGTTTATCATTATCCGCCATATTTTTGATTAAAGTAAAGCTCATGCCCATCACCTTTCAACATCCATAATAATAAGAAGAAAAATAAACAAGTCTTTGAGATTATACCTGTAAGACATAGTTCATAATAGTTATCGGACCTTTCATCCATGTAAGTATTATAATATATTTTGTCATCTTTTAAAACAATATTTATTTCTCCATGGTCAAAGGTTGATAAAATTTTGCTGCCAGAATTTTTGTACCTTGAAACAACCTCTTGGTCAGGTATGCCGTAAGAATTCTTCCCATAGCTGAATATGGCAATTTTAGGTGCTGTTGCATCAACAAATTGCACGCTTGAGGATGTTTTGCTGCCGTGGTGGGGGACCAATACCACATCATAAGTATTTAAATCATTGTAAATGGCATATTCCGCCTCCTCTTCAATGTCTCCCGGAAGCAATATGCTCCTGTTTTTATAATTCAAAGAAAGCACTAAGGATGAATTGTTCGTGTCATTTAAGTTTATGTTTTTATATGGCCACAAGATTTCCATGCTTAAATTGTCATCGTATTTCATTTTATAACCTGCATACAGGACCTCTGCATGGAAAGTTTCATTGTTTCTTGAAGAATATAAAGGGCCGACTTTTATGTGGTTGTTTAATATATACTCCAAGCCGGAATAATGGTCATCATCCCAATGGCTTATAAAGACTGCATCCAATTCTCTGATTCCTCTTTTGGTTAAATAAGGAAGAACTATGTGCTCTCCCATGTTTTTCGATGAAGTGCTGCCACAGTCATAAACCATATTCAGTCCCTTGTACCTGATTGTTGTAAACAGGCCTTGTCCCACATCTGCTACGTTTAGATACAGGCTTTCATCCCCCATTGGGATTATTATATAGGTTAAGGTATAAAAGCTTACTATTGCCGCCAGCCCATATTGTTTGCAATGTATTTTGCTCTTATGGGAATATATCATAAAAAATAAGGCCAGGTAAAAAAACAACGTATGGCACATGGACATGGTGGAAAAGATTATACCGTTAAATGCTGACTTGTCCGCTATATCAATAATATACCTTAAGCTATGCAAAATATAATCAAATATTTCAAAAGGTATTTTAAAGATAATATGAAGAAGTGGGTTTAATATTAAAAGCATGAATCCATATATCATAATTACCGTAAATACGGGCAAGAGCAGCAAATTATATATAAAACCCATAAGAGGGATAAAATTGAAATAATAAACAACAACAGGAAGGGTAAATATCTGCAGAAAAAAATACATATTTAAGTCTTTTAAAAGAGTGGCCTTTGTTTTTATGTAATTATTGTAAATAATAAAACTTAGTGCAGCCGAAAAGGATAAGAGAAAGCCGGCGTCAATAATCCAGAATGGATTATAAACTGTAAGAACAAGGGCTGCAAGACCTATGGAATTTAAAGAATTGTACTTCCTGTACAAAACCTCTGATCCAAAAAGAAGAGTAAACATTATAAGGGCTCTCATAACCGATAAGGGAAAGCCGATTAATAGCCCATAAAACCATATAATGCACCAGGATAATATCCAGCTCAGTCTTCTATTAAAAACAAATTTAAAGACATTTAAAAGGAAAACATACATAAAAACAATGTGGGTCCCTGAAACCGCAAAAATATGAGCCATCCCCATCACCTTTATCTTATCGTAAAGTTCTTCCTCCAGGTAATTAACGTCTCCTAAAATAATGGACAATATTATATCCGCATTCTTTTTATTTAAGGTGCCGTAAAATGTTTTTTCCGTATAAGCTCTGAATTTGCCTGAAATATGGTTTATAAAGGAATAGTTTTCCTTAATAACAACCGCATCACCCTGGGCAAAAATCGCTGCTTTAATTTTTTTAGCTCTCAAATAATTTTCATAACTAAAAAGCATCTTGTTTTTGGTAAAATGATTGCCGGCAACCTGGCCCCGCACTTTAATCAGGCTGTTTTCCCGAAAATTTTTGTATGAATCTGTATAGAGAATTATATTTTCTTCATCAAAAAGAGGAGTGTTGTTTATAGCGGTAACGGAAGCATGGTAGCTTATACTGTCTGATTTGCTTTGCCTTTTAATCTTTGCTTCTATTGTAACACTGTCATTTATATATTGAGAAAGAACCGAGCTTGAATTATAATGGCAATTAAGGTATGATAAAATCACAAATGCAATGATTACGGCATTGTAAACGTATTTTTTATTTATGATTGAATTGTAAACCAGCACAGCAGATATTGCGGTAAGATAATAGCCGAATAAGTTCAATTCGTAAGAAATAATGCCGCCGGCATACGCTGCGAATATGGATATTATTATATACATCTCCAACACCCCTCATTATTTTACCAAATTTTGGATGGATATTAAAGCAATTATTCAGGGGGACCCATGATTATTAATGAATATGAAATAAACAGCCTGACGGACAACCGTAATTTAGATGAGATTTATAAGGAATCGGTCTTCATAGATATTGAAACTACTGGTTTGTCTAAAATGTATTCGGAAATCATATCAATAACTCTGTTGCTCCATAATGATGCCAGATATAAAATTTATCAAATATTTTGTCAATACAAAACAGACCAGTCGCAAGCCCTTAAATATTTAAGGGACCTGATTAGGTCAAAGAAGTATATAATTACATATAACGGTAACAGTTTTGATATTCCCTTCTTAGAAGAAAAAGCAAAACAATTCGGTTCAGATCTTAATTTTGAATCATTGACTAAGATTGACCTTTATATTTTAATGAAAAAACTTAAATACAAAATTAATATTGTCGATTTAAAACTCAAGACCGTGGAAGAATATTTTTGTATTGAAAGAAATGATACCATAGGGGGCATGGATGTGGTCACCTTGTATGAAGCCTACAAATTGGAACCTCGAAAAGAGTTTTCAACTTTAATACTCAGGCATAATTATGAAGATGTTTACAATTTGCCCCTGGTCATGAACAATATTTTTGCCTTGTATGATGACGTTATATATTTAAGAAACCTCATTGTAACAATTAATAATGATGAACTCTTAATCAAGAAGAATTTGCTCCAGTGCACTTTCAATGTAATTACGACTTTTAACAAGGATTATATCAATCACGGCATTAAGTATGACATGGTCTTGTCCGTTGATACTCAAACCTTAGGAATAAATATCCCTTTAAATACATATAAAGATGAAAACATCAGGGAATTTTATTATTTAGACAACAATGAATACGAACTTGAAACTTACACGGGCATAAAGGGAATGAAAAGAAACCTGATACCAATCAGATTAAATGATAAAATATATATAGACAATATTAAAAGTATTGTAAGAAAAATATTGGAAGAAGGATTCGGTTGTACCCAAAAGCAAGAAGCTGCATTCTGACACTAAATTATTTCATTTAAAAATCGTAATAAATAAAAAAGACCTATACAAAATGTATGGTCTTTTTTTAATGCCCAAACGCGGAATCGAACCACGGACACGGAGATTTTCAGTCTCCTGCTCTACCAACTGAGCTATCTGGGCATACAAGTGGGCCTTCAAGGACTC
>DCDC01000067.1 GCA_002316225.1 Firmicutes bacterium UBA1065
ATGTATGCTATTCCTACAATTTTTAAAATTGTGTTAAAATATTCGGTTTTTATCTCATATCTCACAAAGAGGCGGGCAATTTCTTCAACATAGGTTTTTAGCTCCGCAAAGAGCATGAAAATAACAAGAAGACCGAAAATAACCGTTATGTAAACTTTGAATTCGGAATTGAATTTTGATATGGTTATTCCCAAAATTAAAGTTATCAGGGCTATAAGAACAATTTTCCCAAGCAACATCTTTATCCCTCATCAATACAGATTAAAAACAGATTTTACCTCCGTGAACAGGTCGTTCATCAAACTGACTATCAGGGCCATTACTACAATTACTCCGGCCAGGGTGACAAACATGGCTTGCTCATCCCTTCCCGTCTTGGTTAAAATTTGATTAAATACGGCTACTACAAGACCTATTGCTCCCACTTTCAAAATGATTTCCAGATCCATATTCCCTCCTAAACAATAATGATTGCGGCCAAGCAACCTGCAAGAAATGATATCCTGTTGTTCAATGCTTTTATCTCATTATGCCTGGCAGCGTATTCATCCAAAGACTTTTTCATCTCTTCAAGGGCTAAATTAAGCTTTTTATTTAACAGGTCCGAATAGGCAGACCCGTAGTAATCAATGATTTCAGCAAAATACATGTTGAAAGGGTCAGGGGTTAACATAAATTTATTTATGTTAACCAATAATTCCTGAGAGCTCCTTTTCTCTTTCAAAAATTCATGCATAAGCTTTACCAGCTTTTTTGTTTCGGAGCTTTTAAAACTATATTTTTGATAGATTTCTTCAAAAGACATCTTCATATCACAGGAATAAACCCTTAAATATTCCGTGAAATCTATCATTTCTTTCATTTTGTCTATCTTTTGGTCCCCGTCACTGTTTATAAGGCTGAATATGTACCTGACGGTTATAACGGTTCCGGTAAATAAGGCAGATTTAACCCATATCATTGCTAATCACCTTTTTGCTTTGAAAATCAAATACTTCTTTTAATCTTAAGGGGCCTTTGCCAAGAATTAAGGCTCTGTCAAAAAAATTATTGTCGATTATGTTTTTTAAATAAATATTTCTTTTAATATCTTCTATACCGAAGCCATGGGCCGTTGCTATGATTTTAACCCCGCTTTTCAGGGCATATTGAATGATTTCAAAATCTTGAGCCGAGCCTAATTCATCGCAAATTACCAATCTTGGAGAAAGGGACCTTATACTCATGAAAAATCCGTCACTTTTTTTGCAGAAAGACAATACATCGGTTCTTATTCCTATGTTCATTTGAGGAATCCCATTATATACAGCGCTGATTTCTCCCCTTTCATCTATTAAAGTAACATCGCACCCGTCAAAAGGAGGTGATTTAAAGCCGTTGCTCATATTTCTTGCTATATCTCTTATGAGGGTTGTTTTTCCCGATAAGGGCGGTCCCACCAGCAAGGTATTATAGATTTCTTTGTCGGGACCTATGAGATACCTAAGAACTTTGTCTGAGCATCCTAAAAATTCTCTTGCTATCCTTATATTGAGAGAGCTAATGTTTTTAAATCCTTTCAATATATCCCTGTCATAGATGCAATCCCCTCCCAGGCCTACCCTGTGTCCCCCTTCAAGGGTCAGATAGCCCTTCTTTATTTCGTCTTCATAGGCATGTATAGAATTTTTTGTTAAAGAGCCTAAAATTTCGTCTATATCTCTTTTCGTGATTAGGGTTGACCTATCCAAAAACAAGTCTTTTTTTAAGGTTTTAATCAAAAGGGGACTGTTTATCCTTATTCTGATTTCAAGAGCCTCATCCAAAAGTCCTTTATTTAGAAAAAATACATTCTTTAACCTTTGATTAAAATATTTCAATAATGCTTCCATGACTTACCTGCCTTGTCCTCTTAATCTATAATATTAATAATTTGAAAATTTATGACAGAAAGGGGTTTACAAATATTTATTTAGTGGTATAATTAACATGTAAAATCTTCAGGGCAGGGTGAAATTCCCGACCGGCGGTAAAGTCCGCGAGCCGAAAGGTTGAATTGGTGAGATTCCAATACCGACAGTATAGTCTGGATGAGAGAAGAGATTACTTACAAAATTGTGAGCAAATTCTTTCAATGCCTCTGAAGATTTCAGAGGATTTTTTATGCCTCTGACAATCTTTAAAATTGTGCTGACACAAGGAGGAAAATATGAAAAGTGATGCAACAGTTAATCATAAGGTTAACACAAAAGTTATTACAAAGGTAGGTATATTGGGAGCAGTGGCAACCGTATTAATGCTGCTGGAGTTTCCCCTATGGTTTGCTCCAAGCTTTTATGAGCTGGACTTCAGCGAAGTACCGGTATTATTGGGAGCTTTTGCCTTAGGTCCGGCAGCAGGGGCCATGATTGAACTGGTAAAGATCCTGATAAACTTTGTGGTTAACGGAACAGATACCGGCGGCGTGGGAGAATTCGCTAATCTTTTGATAGGATGCTCATTCATTGTACCTGCAGGCTACATTTATAAAAGGAATAAATCTTTTAAGACTGCTATCCTGGGATTGGTTGCCGGAACAATAACCTTGGCTGTAATGGGAGCTTTACTCAACTATTATCTCTTGCTTCCTTTGTATTCAAAAATCTACGGCTATCCGCTCCAGGCTTTCATCGATATGGGCAATGCTTTAAATCCGGCAATTACCGATTTAAAAACCTTTGTACTCTATGCTGTGGTACCCTTCAACCTCTTGAAAGGAATTACAGTTTCAGCAATTGTAATCTTGATTTACAAGAAGCTTTCACCCATATTGCACAGATAATTATATACGGGTGCAGTCGAAAAAAGTCGAATCCTCTTAACAGCTTGAGACGCATATAAATGCGTCTTTTTTGTATTTATCTCAATGCAGACCATGTTTTATTGACCGCCAAATACGCAAGGCATACGTTAATTGTACTTGACTCCGGTACTAATTTGGATTATAATTATACTACCATTTGCAAGAGTTACCTATGGAGGTAGAAATTTGAAACTGCATATTTATTCCTTGATTATGTTTCTCAATTCATATTTGACAGGCCTCTTGACCCCCGTTCTAAGTTTAGCTTTAATTGATAAAGGTGCCTCCTTAAGTAACTTATCAATAATTTTAGGCCTTTATGCCCTGTCTGTTATCTTGCTTGAAGTCCCTTCCGGAGTGGTGGCTGATGTTTTCGGCCGTAAAAGAACCTTTATCTTATCCCTTACAACTTTTACGGTAAGTTTTTTACTCTTATTGACCAACAAAGGGTTTATTGTTTTGTGTATAGTAATGATCCTTTACGGTTTTGGAAGGGCTTTAGGTTCAGGCTCCTTTGATGCTCTCTTTATTGACTACTATATAGATAACTTCGGCAAGGATAAATTACATAATATTTCAACAAGGCTTTCGGTTTTGGATGCCCTGGGACTTTCTGCCGGTGCTTTATCAGGAGGATTTTTTCCTGATATAGCAGACAGATTTCTTAATGACCCTGGCCCTTATGACTTAAATATAATTGTCAGGATACTCTTAACCCTTGCCCTTATATTTATTTCCCTTTTCTTTGTAACAGAAAAAAAGACAGAAGTTGAAAATGAACACCCTTCCATAAAGCAACATGTAAAAAACAGCTCTGCTTTTATATACAAAAACACTACTATAATTTTTTTATTTATATCTGTTTTTTCTACAGGATTCTTTCTGAGTGCCCTGGAAACCTATTGGCAGCCTCACTTTATAACCCTCTTGCCCCAAGCCGGGTCCACCGGTCTTTTAGGTTTAATGGCATTTTTATATTTGGGGGCAGCTATGTTGGGCAGCCTTCTTTCACATAAGACTATAAGCAAGTTTAAATTCAGTTTAAGGAAAATGTACCTGGCCTTAAGAGCCTTTATTGCTTTCTTTTTGATAATGACTGCCCTGCAGAAAAACATACCCTTGTTTATTGCCTTTTATTCTTCTATTTATTTCATGTTTGGAATGGCTACGATTCCGGAAGATGTTATACTTAATTCCGAAACCCCAAATGAAATAAGGGCTTCAGTCTTGTCGGTAAAGTCCTTCACCATACAAATAGGGGGGCTGACCGGCTCATTAATGTACAGTATTTTAATTAAATTTTTGACCATACCTTCGATTTGGATTCTTGCAGCATGTATAGTACTTTTAACCCTATTAATAATTGCCAAAAAATTTATTGCAGATAAATAAGCTCCTGATATGGCAGGTAAAAATAAGTAAAGGGACCCTCCATTCAAATCAGGTCCCTTAATTTATTACCTTCGTCTACAGCAGCGGTCAAATCTGCCTCTGGCTCCTAAGATTTCCCGTCTTTCGCTGCACTTTCCGAAACCAACGCCAAGTAAAAACCATGGTAATATTCTACAAAACATATAATCACCCTTTTTTCTTTGCCTGTACATATTTTATTCAATGCCTATAATTGTGTTACAAATTTATGGACATAAATATATAAGGTATAATCAAGAAATAAAAAACTGCCTAAAAAGGCAGTTTTCTCCATGTTTGCAAATATATTTTTTTGCTTAGTTTTAGTTAAAATTTAAATTGGTGAGTAAATACATAAGCCGAGTTCTGTATTAAACAATCATCTATCTAGGTTTGCCGTTACCGGCAAACTCAAGCGACCTACCATTCGGACCGTGACGAGCAGCCACTCCAAGGTCCTCTTTTGGTCTTGCTCCGGGTGGGGTTTACAGGGCCAACCAGTCGCCTGATTGCCGGTGAGCTCTTACCTCACCTTTCCATCCTTACCCCGCACTCAATCTGTAAAAGGCTATATTCTTATCTTATTAAAAATAGTCTCTTACAGATTGAGTGCGGGGCGGTATATTTCTGTTGCACTATCCTTGAGGTCACCCTCACCGGGTATTACCCGGCACCCTGCTCTATGGAGCTCGGACTTTCCTCATGCCTTGCATGCGATTGTATAATTTACTCTAAATAAGTATACAGTACTTATTATTTTATGTCAAATGCAGATTTATCCAAAAATATTATTTTTTAATATTTTCACATTTTTTAATCCATAATTCAAAGGATGCATCGGAAGGCATCTTCCAGTCTCCTCTCGGTGACAAGGATACGGATCCGACCTTTACCCCATCAGGCATGCAGGACCGCTTAAATTGCTGGGTAAAAAATCTCTTATAGAATTTCTTTAAGGTTTCATAGATCAAATCCTGGTCATATTCGTCCTTGAAGGCTATTTTTGCCAAATAATATATTTTTTCCGGGCCGTAACCGTTTCTAATCATGTTGTAGAGGAAGAAATCATTAAGTTCATAAGATCCCACTGATTGCTCCGTAAACTGGCTTATATTTCCTTCCTTGTCCGGAGGAAGCAGTTCAGGGCTTACGGGTGTCTGGCATATATCAAGGAGAATTTTTTGCATTTGACCGGATGTTTTATAATCAGCATACCATTTTACCATGTATCTTACCAAAGTTTTGGGAACTCCGGAATTTACACCGTACATTGACATATGGTCACCATTGTAGGTGCACCATCCCAAGGCCAGCTCGGACAAATCCCCTGTCCCTACAACAAGTCCCCCTTCCTGGTTGGCAATATCCATCAAAATTTGCGTTCTTTCCCTGGCCTGGGCATTTTCATAAACCACATTATGATTATATATATCGTGGCTTATATCTTTATAATGCTGAAGGCATGCTTCTTTAATGGATATTTCCCTCACAGAAACCCCCAATTCTCCTATTAATGCATGTGCATTTTTATAAGTTCTTTGAGATGTTCCGAATCCGGGCATTATAACCGCTATTATTTTTGTGAGGGGCATTTTTAATTTCTTAAATGCTTCTATAGTTACAAGCAAAGCTAAGGTGCTGTCCAGTCCTCCGGAAATACCTAAAATTGCTTTTTTTGAGTTTATCTTCTTCATCCGCTGGGCCAAACCCGTTGCCTGCATGTTGATTAAATCTGCAGCTCGCCTGTCCCTTGCTTCCGGGTTTGAGGGAACAAAAGGTCTTGGGTCTATAAATCTTTTCAACCTCAAATTTTCGCTGCAACCTAAATTAAAGCTTACATATTTATAGTCTTTTTTTTCGGTTTTATTCATAAAAGTATTTAAGCTTACCCTTTCATTGTCCAACTTTTCCAAATCTATATCAGAATACAAGAACCCGTCCCATATCTTATCTTCCTCCAGGAGAATACCGTTTTCGGCAACCATGCAGTGGCCCGAAAACACCAGGTCGGTTGTGCTTTCTTCCTCTCCTGCGCAGGAATAAACATATGCTGATATGCATTTGGAGGATTGAAGCCTTACCAAGTCTCTCCTGTATTCGGTTTTTCCCGCCAGGTCGTTACTTGCCGACAGGTTAAGTATCAAGTTGGCCCCATTTAAGGAATGATAAGAGCTTGGAGGTATAGGAGCCCACAAATCTTCACATATTTCAATACCCAGGCAAAGGGGTGATATGTCATCCTTAAACAAGAGCTTTTCGTTGAAGGGCACTTCCTGGTCACAAAGGTTTATTGTTTCCGATATCCTTTTACAGGCAGGGGCAAACCATCTTTTTTCATAAAACTCCTTGTAGTTGGGCAAATATGTTTTTGGTATAAGGCCAAGTATCTTCCCTTCTTTTATTACGGCGGCACAGTTAAAAAGCTGACTATCCGCCCTTACAGGCATTCCGAGGGCTATCAGCATATTCAAATACTTGGTTTCTTCCAATAAGACTCTTAATGCCTCCTGGCATTCGTCCGTAAGGGTCTTCTGATGGAATAAATCCTGGCAGGTATATCCCGTCATGGAGAGTTCGGGAAATACCAGGATCTTGACTCCCTGCTCAGCTGCCTTAAAGGCAATCTTAATCATCTCTTTTACATTGTAATTCGGTTCCGCCACCCTCAGTGAAGGTACTGCCGAAGCTACCCTTATATATTCAAAACTTTTATCCATAGCTACCCCTATATTATTTTTTCTTCCGCAATATTCTTTTTAAAGCTTATTACATCCAGGCCTCTTTTTACAAGGGCCTTTCTTATGGTTTCCAATGAATGTATTTCCGTAATATAATGTCCGGCATCAATTATGCATAGATTATTCTTTATGGCTTCCTGGGCCTGGTGGTATTTAATATCACCGGTTATGTAAACCTGAGCCCCCTGTCTTATTGCATCCTCAATAAATTCACTGCCGCTGCCCCCGCAATAAGCAACCCTTTTTACAATTTCATCGCCCTTGCAGAACAAGCGCAGAAAGTCTGTTTCAAGTGTCTTTTTTACGAATTTGGCATATTCGATGATGTTTACCGGAGTGATTTCTCCAATACCCCCGTAACCGCTTCCATCCGCATTTACGGGATGGAGAACCCGGTAACTGCCTATATTCAGCTTTTCAGCCAGGCTGTGTGTAACCCCCTTGTCAGCCATGTCAAAGCTTGTGTGAACGCTGTAAACATTTATGTTTTCATTTATAAGCATCTTTATTATCTGACCATCATAGGTATCCGTGTCAATTCTTTTTATGGGACTGAAAAAAAGGGGATGGTGGGTAATTATTAAATTAACCTTTTCTTTGATGGCAAGGTCAAGGGCTTCCATACCCAAATCCATGGTTAACATAACTTTATTTATGTAAACCTCCATTGACCCTAGCTGGAGGCCGCTGTTGTCCCAGGTTTCCTGGTCCTTTAATCTTATTTCATGATTTAATATATCAATAACAGATGCCAGGTTCATTTTATTAATTCCTTTATCTTATTGTTTTTCTTCCTCAACTTTTCTATTTTTTCATTATATTCCACCTTGCCTGTTTTTTCAAGATTAGTAATTATATTTTTGTTTGTATCCAGGACTTTATTTATGTATTCAAGCATGAGAGGGTCCCTTTTTTCCGTCAGTATCTTGCTGATTTCGTAAAATATGGGATCATCATATTTCATAAAGCCCTTTTTTGCTTTTATGACAAAGTAATAATGGTTGTATTCCTTAACAATTTTTTCATCCAGTATTGCAAAACCGCTTTCGGCAAGGTATCTTCTGAGGCTTTCAACGGCAGTCATGGGCTGCAGGATAAGCTGGTCCGTATTTAAAGCCACATCTTTAGATGTTTCCAGTATGGTGGATATCAGGTCTCCTCCCATTCCTGCAATAATAATTGCGTCCGCCTCCCCTTCTTTTAAAACCGTAAGGCCGCTTCCAAGCCTGAAATCGCATTTATCTTTAAGCTTGACCCTGCTTAAGTGCTCCATGGCTCTTTTTAAGGGCCCCTCGTTTAAATCCGTTGCTATTACCTTGTCGCATATTCCTTCTTTTAAGAGCATCTCAGCCACATAACCGTGATCTGTGCCTATATCTGCTGCAGTCCTGCATTTTTCAACCATTGATACAATACACTCCAACCTGTTCATACCAACCCTCTCAAAAAAACATTGTCATTCTGGAGCAAGGAAAAATCTTTCCTGGCTCAGGATGACAAATTTTTTTATATAATATATTTTATTCCAGATAATCCTTCAATTTTTTGCTTCTGCTTGGATGTCTCAGCTTTCTCAATGCCTTGGCTTCTATTTGACGGATCCTTTCCCTGGTTACGTCAAATTCCTTGCCAACCTCCTCAAGAGTCCTTGCCCTTCCGTCATCTAAACCGAAACGAAGGCGGAGTACCTTTTGCTCCCTGTCCGTCAAGGTATGAAGAACATTAGACAACTGCTCTCTTAAAAGGGTAAAGGTTGCAACGTCTGAAGGGGCTTGAACTTCATCATCGGGAATAAAGTCGCCCAAATGGCTGTCTTCCTCTTCCCCGATGGGAGTTTCCAAGGATACGGGCTCCTGTGCAATTTTTAAGATTTCCCTTACCTTGTCGGGGTCCATTTCCATTTCTAATGCAATTTCTTCAGGTGTCGGGTCCCTACCCAGCTCCTGCAAGAGCTGCCTCTTTATCCTGATTAGTTTGTTGATGGTTTCCACCATGTGCACGGGTATTCTTATGGTTCTTGCCTGGTCTGCAATTGCTCTCGTTATTGCCTGACGTATCCACCAGGTTGCATATGTGCTGAATTTAAAACCCTTTTTATAATCAAATTTTTCCACTGCTTTAATGAGTCCCAGGTTGCCTTCCTGAATTAAATCAAGAAAAAGCATGCCCCTACCCACATATCTTTTAGCAATGCTTACCACTAACCTTAAATTAGCTTCAGCCAACTGCCTCTTGGCATCCTCATCTCCGGCTTCCATTCTCTTGGCCAGTTCAACTTCTTCATTGGCAGACAACAAAGGCACCTTACCGATTTCCTTAAGATACATTCTAACGGGGTCATCTATGTTTACACCCTTGAGGATGTCATCATCAGTCTGGCTTACAAAAAAATCCGCATCATCTTTTATGTCAACTTCGTCTTCTTCATCCACCTTTTCAGGTATCATGTCATCTTGAAAGCCTAATATTTCAAGATCATTGTCTTCGGCCTGCTTGTAAAAATCATCTATAAATTCGGGATTTATATCAAGTTTTTCAAACGATCTCAATACTTCTTTATATGTAATAAAACCGTTTCTCTTGCCTTTTTCAATCAATTTGTTTTTCACGGAGTCTATCTTTTGTAGCATTTCAGCATTTTTTGCATACTCTTCCTCTGATACCACAGATATGTTTTTATTCTCACCCATTGTCAGTTGACCTCCTCTTTAGTTGATTTAATCTTTTTAGCGAGGCAATAAATTTCATGCATAATCTTTTCCTTATTGTTTAACTGATTTTCAGATTGTTTTAACATATTAGTCAATGCATTTTTCTTTTCTTCGTAATACTTTAGTTTAAGTCTTTTCATACAATCTTTAAACAAAGCCTCTAAATTATCATAATCAACATTGTCAATCTGCAAATTTACATCCATGCTGCCCCCTGTAATTTTTTTTATGCTTTCACTGTCTATACTTAAATCGTTAATTCTGCATTCATAGAGCTCTTTTAACATATTATAGGACTTCAAGTCCTTAAAGGTATCTTCGTTGACTATCTCACTTAGCTTGAGTGCAAAATCATTGTTTATAAGTATCAGTTTAACAAGCTCTTCTTCGTGGCATGTAGTAATTTTTTTAACCTGAGGCTTAACCGCAGGTTTTGCAGCCTTAATAAAAGTTTTTTGCCTTATATGTTTCTTATTGAATTCTTTAATAACAGACTCTTTTGAAACACCTACTTTTCTTGATAATTTGTCAAAAATTAATTCTCTTTCTATTTCGCTGGTTACATTTACTATATTGTCAAAAATTTTGTTTATATATTCAACTTTGTTAGAATTTTCAAGTATTTCTTTAAAATGAAATTCTAAAAAGTCATAATATTCTAATGAATTTTCAAGTAATTTGTCGAAACTTCCCCTTC
The DNA here is from genome assembly GCA_002316225.1 of Firmicutes bacterium UBA1065. GTDB lineage: Bacteria > Bacillota > Clostridia > Tissierellales > Sedimentibacteraceae > Sedimentibacter. Next base: position 10,378 of record DCDC01000067.1, read on the forward strand.
CAAATTTATTCAAATATTCATCAGGGTCCTTGGCCCCTTCCATTATTACAACCTTAGCGTTCAGATTGTTTTTTTTCAACAGATTGATTGCCTTTAAAGCAGCCTTTTGGCCTGCTTGGTCCGAATCAAAGGCTATGTAAAAATCTTTGGAGTATTTTTTCAGAAGTTTTGCCTGGTTCTCGGTAAATGAAGTGCCTAGTGCAGCAACAGCAGTGTTGTAACCGTGAACGTGCATTTTGATTACATCCATGTATCCTTCAACCAGGATAAAACTCTTATTCCTTACATTTTCTTTTGCTAAATGTATCCCGTATAAATTATATCCCTTGTTAAAAATGAGGCTATCGGGAGAATTCAGGTACTTGGGCAATGAATCATCCAAAACCCTCCCCCCAAAGCCTATGATTCTTTTTTTTATGTCAAATATGGGAAAAATTACTCTATTTCTAAATCTATCGTAATATGTATCTTTTTTTTCACTGTTTATAATCAAACCGGTCTTCGATATGTCTTCGACCTTGTAACCTTTATTTTTTAGATAATTTAGCAAATTATCCCATTCGTCGATAGCATATCCAATTCCGAACATTTTTATTACATTTGTATCAATATTCCTGGATTTCAAGTATTTAAGAACATGAGGAGCCCTCTTTAAATTGTTATAAAAATATATAGCAGCCTCCCTGTTGATTTTATACATTGTATCGGTTATTTGTTTATTAATGTTAATTTTTGAAGAGTTTCTTTCTTCCAGGACAATACCTGCTCTTTTTGCCAAATACTCAGCAGCTTCAACAAAAGTATAATTTTTATATTTGGTCAAAAAACCAATGCTGTCCCCGCTTTCGCCGCAGCCAAAACAATGAAATATCTGCTTGTCTGGAGAAACGATAAATGAAGGTGTTTTTTCTTTATGAAAAGGACAGAGGGTGCTGTAATTTGCGCCGGCTTTTTTTAAAGGTAAATATTCTTCAATAACTTCAACTATGTCATTTTGGTCCAAGATTCTTTGTATAGTGTCAGAATCCAAATTATAGGGCATAATATCACCATTATCCTTACATTGAAAGTAAAGTATAACATATGAAAATAAGCTTGTCAACATTTTTTCTTGACAAGCTCTAAATTTTTTATTGATTTTAAATCCAGGGCTTTGGTATGTACAAGTCGTTAAATACCTTCATGGCATACCTGTCTGTCATCCCGGCAATATAATCCTTTATTATTTCTTCCCTGGTGAAGTTGTTGTTATGATAAATATTAAGATAAAACTCCGGAAGCTGGTCAAAATTTTTGGTGTAGTATTCAAATATCTTTTCGATAATGAACATGGACTTGTCTTCTTCGCTTTTCGCAATCTTGTTATAGTATACATTTTCAAACAGGAAATCTCGAAGATCATTTGTCAGCTCTGCCACTTCATCGCTCATTGATATGGATGCCTTATTTTCAGAGTTTTGAATTATGTCCTTTATCATTGTGTTAATTCTTTCACCGTGACTTGCCCCTAATTTTATGATAAACTTGTCCGGTATTTTGGTGATAATATGACCTCTCACTGCGTCATCAATGTCGTGATTAATATAGGCAATCCTGTCGGATATGCTGACAATTTGTCCTTCAAGGGTGGCAGGTTCATATCCCGAAGGATGGTTTAATATGCCGTCTCTCACTTCATATGTCAAGTTCAGCCCCGGTTTGCCGTTTCTTATTTCCAAAAAGTCAACAACCCTTAAGCTCTGTTCATTGTGTTTAAAGCTTTGGCAGAGTTTTTCGAGTATTCTTTCTCCCGTATGTCCGAAGGGAGTGTGGCCCAAATCATGGCCCAAGGCTATTGCTTCGGTTAAATCTTCATTCAGGTTCAAACTTCTTGCAATAGTTCTTGATATCTGGGATACCTCAAGGGTATGGGTAAGTCTTGTCCTGTAATGGTCTCCTTCGGGGGCTAAAAAAACCTGGGTTTTATGTTTAAGCCTCCTGAAAGCTTTTGAATGCAGTATTCTGTCCCGGTCCCTTTGAAAGTCGGTCCGGATTTCGCATTTAGGCTCATAGACCTTCCTTCCCTTTGATAAGACCGCTTTTGCTGCATAAACCGATAAATGTTCCATTTCGAATTGTTCGTATCTCTCCCTGATAGTCAAGAAATCACCTCCAAAGGTTTAAAGACTTACTCCCCATGATCTGGGAAAGTGTTAAACCTTGTTAAAACTGTACTTTCTCATTAATGAAGGCCAGCAGGTCATCGATTTTAATTCTTACCTGTTCCATGGTGTCCCTGTCTCTTACCGTAACCGCCTTATCCTCCAAAGAATCAAAGTCAAAGGTTATGCAGTAGGGAGTTCCTATTTCATCATGCCTCCTGTATCTCTTTCCTATGCTTCCCCCATCATCATAATCAACATTAAAATGCTTGATAAGCATCTGATAAATCTCCATTGCCTGGTCATTTAATTTTTTAGTTAAGGGGAATACCGCAGCCTTGTAAGGTGCCAAGGCAGGATGGAGCTTTAATACTACTCTTTCGGTTCCGTCATCCAGGCTTTCTTCATTGTAGGCATCAACCAAAAATGCCAGCATTACACGGTCTGCACCCAGGGATGGCTCTACGCAGTAGGGTATGTATTTTTCGTTGGTCACCGGATCCTGGTAGTATAAATCTTCTCCGGAAGTGATTATATGCTGTTTCAGGTCAAAATCTGTCCTGTCTGCAATTCCCCACAATTCACCCCAGCCAAAATGGAACAGGTATTCTATATCTGTTGTCCCCTTGCTGTAATGAGACAATTCAGCCTGCTCATGATCCCTGAAGCGAAGCTTTTCTTTGCTTAAACCAAGGCTTAAGAGCCAGTTCATACAAAATTCTCTCCAGTAATGGAACCATTCCATGTCTTCTCCGGGTTTGCAGAAAAATTCAAGTTCCATTTGCTCAAATTCTCTTGTCCTAAATGTAAAGTTGCCCGGGGTGATTTCATTTCTGAATGATTTTCCAATTTGCCCAATACCGAAAGGAATCTTCTTTCTCATTGACCTTTGCACATTTTTAAAGTTTACAAATATGCCCTGGGCCGTTTCAGGTCTTAAGAAAAGCTCGGACTGAGAATCTTCGGTTACTCCCTGGTATGTTTTAAACATTAGGTTGAACTTTCTGATACCGGTAAAGTTGTGGGCTCCGCATTCCGGACACTTAATCTTGTTTTCTGCTATATAGGCTTCCATTTCACTGTTTGTCCAACCGTCAACAATCTTTACCTGGTTTGTTTCCTTCATGTAATCTTCGATAAGTTTATCAGCCCTGAACCTGGCCTTGCATTCCTTGCAGTCCATGAGGGGATCGGAAAATCCTCCAACGTGGCCGGAAGCCACCCAGGTAGTTGGATTCATAAGAATTGCCGCATCCAATCCTACATTGTAGGGACTTTCCTGTATGAATTTTTTCCACCAGGCCCTCTTTATATTATTTTTAATTTCCACCCCCAGGGGTCCGTAATCCCACGTGTTGGCCAAGCCCCCGTAAATTTCGGAGCCGGGGAAAATTATTCCTCTTGATTTACATAGTGCTACTACTTTTTCTAAGCTGTTTTTTTCTGTTTTAGCCATAATTCCCTCCAAATAAAAAATTATCTTTCATCCCTCATAGGGACGAAAGATATGTTTCTTCCGCGGTTCCACCCTATTTGATAAGGCATAGGCCTTACCCTCTTAATTGCAAAGACTCAAAAGCTCCCTTCGTCCAGCCCTCCTTGTCAGCTTTCACCTTACCTGACTCTCTGTAAATTCAGGTCTGGATTACTCTTCTTTCTCACAGTCTCAATTTACTCTAATGTAACAAAATTATCTTTTTATGTCAAGAATTACTTTTAAAATTATTGATATCATCCTTTATGTTTTCGGCTAAGTTTTCAGCACCGGTTTTTAAATCCTGCATAGCATCTTTTACATGGCTCATACCTTCATCGACTTTTTGGCCTAAGTCAATTACCTTACCGTCTGTTTGAGTAATTTCAACGGAGCATTTTGCAAGAAGAGCCACTGTTATACCGGCTGCCGACAGGAAAGGAGCTACCAGGGCACCGACTAAACCGGCAGTTATGGGTATATTGATTATTACTTCATTGTCCTTCTTGATGGTCAGCTTGGTAGCATTGCCTTTTGCTATTATATCCTTTAACTGGTCCATGATCTGCTCGCCCCTGCTGAAACCGGATATCCTTCCCTTCTGCTGCTTCTCGATAAGAATAATGGCTTCAAGCACATCCCCGTTGGCAGCTTGCAAAGCTTCTTTGGCTGTTGTGTAGTCTGTATTTGTTCGTTTCAATATTTCGTCGATTTTTTGTAAAGTTTCGTTCTCCATGTGTCTATCCTTTCTTTATAATAACTTTAGTGTGGTAAAATTGTCCCTGCCTATATAAAAAAACAAAAATTTTCTAATTAAGCCCATTATATGTTTGGGAACTTCGATTGAACCAAGGACCTCAAATTTGGATTTTAATATTTTATCCATTGTTATTATTTCATTATATGTTACATTTATTCCATTTCCATAATTTACGCAAGATCCGCAAAAAATTCCTCCTTCTTTAACGGAAAACTTGCCGTCACCCTTTATTGCAGACCCGCAGTACAGACAATGGAGAAAATCCGGCTTGTAGCCAAGCATGGCTGCTAATTTCAATTCATAGGCAGCAGCTAATTTATTTTGGTCACGGGTGCTCTTGCTCAGATGTGAAAGAACGGAAACGGTCATGTCAAATATTCTTGCGTCATATTCGTTTTCCTGGGACAGGTAGCTGATGAGCTCCAATATATAGCATGCATGGTAATATGATTCAAGGTTGTTTTTCAAGCCGTAAAAATTGTCCAAAAGCTGGGCTGAGGTCAAGATATACATATCCTTTGACTCATTGAGGGTACATTTGGAATAGGCAAAAATTTGTGAGGCATTTAGTAAGCGTGAGTTGCTTTTTTTTGAGCCCTTTGATATAATCTGGATTTTCCCTTTGCCTTTTGACAAGGCATGAAGGATTTTATCATTTTCCTTATAGCTTATTTCTTTCAGTATAAGTATTTCATCCTGTATCATCTAAAATACCCTAATGTTTTCAACCGGTAATTATCATCCCGCCAGTTTTCGGAAACCTTAACAAAGAGCTGTAAATTCACCTGGCTTCCCAAAAGTCTTTCTATGTCTTCCCTGGCACTCTTGCCTATGCCTTTAATCTTTCTTCCTTCCTTGCCTATGATGATGCTCTTGTGAGATTTCTTTTCGCAAAGGATATTTGCCCTTATATCAACTAAATCCCGGCCTTTTCTTTCCTTCATCTCCTCTATTTCAACGGCTATTCCGTGGGGCACCTCATCCTCCAAATACATAAGAGCTTTTTCCCTGATTATTTCGGCAACAATGAAGCGTTCAGGCCTGTCGGTTATATAGTCTGCAGGGAAATACATGGGCCCGGGCTTCAAATATTTGATTATCAGCTTAATCAAGGCATCAAGGCCAACATTATTAAGGGCCGATATGGGCATGATGTCGTCAAAGACCTTGTATTTTTCAAATTCTGCTGCCATTCGCAGGGCTGCTTCCCTGTCAACCAAATCGATTTTATTAAGAATTAGAATTTTTTTGCATTTAAGGTCCTTGATTTTTTCGATGATGAACTCGTCTCCCGGTCCTACCTTGTTAAACTCGTCTGTTATCATTATCAATACATCCATTTCCTCCAAGGCAGAGTCCACTTCAGTATTCATGAATTCGCCCAGCTTGTTTTTAGGCCGGTGTATTCCAGGCGTATCGATAAATATTATCTGGGCCTCATCATCGGTATAAACCGTCATTATTTTATTTCTCGTAGTCTGGGGCTTATCTGACATTATGGATATTTTTTCCCCCAGCATATTATTCATTAATGTTGATTTGCCAACATTTGGTCTTCCTATAATGGTAACGAATCCTGATTTGAACATAATCTCCCTTTCCTTAATAAAGGTCCTCCGGACCGAAACTGTTGGGCAGGAGGTCTTCCAAGGTATATACATCGTATGAATCCAGACTTCTTGCGCATATAACCTTTATATCCTTGCCGAATTCAGACATGAACTGCCTGCATACCCCGCAGGGGAAGGATGTTTTTACTTCGCTCCCGATTACGGCAATCTTTTCGATATCCTTATAGCCTTCTGAAATGCATTTTGAAACAGCCACCCTTTCAGCACAAATGGTCGGAGTGAAGGAAGCTGATTCTATGTTGCAGCCTGTAAATACCTTGCCGCTTTTTGTATAAACAGCCGCCCCCACCTTGTAGTTTGAATATGGGCTATATGACTTCTCCCTTGCCTCCATGGCAATCTTGATTAATAATTTATCCTCCATTTTTTCCCCTTTCCCTATGATTTGGGGACATTCCTTCATAATTTTTCCACATAGACTATCTGTGTCCCCATATCTATTCAAAAGAAACCCTGTCAAGGCTGTTAACAACCTGTATCCAGGTATTTCCCGGATTCAGCTTTACTTCCTTGTCATCGGTATAAAATTTAAGCCTGGTTTTTTCTGAGACCTTCTCCCAAGTTATTGGAATGCTTTCACCATTGGTAACATAAATACCTTTTCCCTGGCCGACAGTTCCCAAATACAATCTTCCCTCATCATCCAGGACAGTTTTGGATGCTTCTATCATAAAGATATTTTTTGCACTTATCTGCTTCTTATCCAGTTCATCTATATGTTCTTCCCCGTCTTTATATCTGAGATATATATTATTTTCTTCATCATATATGTAATCCGTCGTGTTGTAAGCATTGTATCTGATGTTTATTTTTTTGGCGGAAGAGACTTTAAATCCATCAGATAATTTTTCATCCTTTTCATTGAAGCTATACCCTTCAAAGCTGAATTCCGTCCTGTAGCCGTAACGGTCCGCCTCTTTTCTTATGGACTCCAAAGTAGTATAGACATTATGGGGGGCATATTTCCCGGTATCATTATACCTCCATAAGGCTCCCGAAAACAGGCCGTCAATGTCGGCTGCGCCCAATCTTTTTATTTCTATAAAAGCATCATCGCTTCCTCCAACATGAACGAAAATTCCGTCATATTCAAGGGCATAATAAACCAGATATGGTCTGGCGCTTCTGACAGGTCCTACCCTCTCCGGTTCCTTGCTCCAAAATATGCAAAGGTACCTGGTAAAGGGATGTTCCACTTCAACTTCATACACTATTTCTGCCTGGCTAATACCTGCCTGCCATCTTGCCCCGGGATGGTTGTCAATTGACAGTGCCACGGGTCTTTTTAACAAGTCTTCAGGATAATATCTTAATCCGTCCAAGGGTGAAATTATCATGTTGGGGTCAATTTCTTCCTCAGCTTCTCCTGTTTCTATGGGTTCGGGTTCTTCCTCAAGTTCATTTGTTTCCGGAATATTATCTTCAGGTTTTGCGGTTTCCTGGGCACATCCGCATAATAAAAGCAAAATAAGGATTAATAATACAAGTCTTTTTTTCACGTCTTCCCCCTTGGATGATTTATTTAAATATGTTCAATTCTTTCATGATTTCTTTTTCTTTAGCCCTCATCAGGCTTTTTTCATCTTCAACCATATGGTCGTATCCCAAAAGATGCAGCATGCTGTGTACGGTCAGGTAAATCATTTCTCTTTCCCTGCTGTGATCAAACTCTTCTGCCTGCTCGATTATTTTTTGCGTTGAAATCACAATATCCCCAAGAATGTTGACTCCTTCGAATTCTTCATTCATGGGGAAGGATAATACATCGGTTTCACTGTCTACATTTCTGTATTCCCTGTTTAATTCCTTTATTTCTTCATTAGTAACAAATGAAACACTTACTTCAAAATCACCCTCAAGTCCTTCTCTATTCAAAACTGCTTCCAGGGCTTTTTTTATGGCTTCTTCCATATGGGCAGTGATTTCCAACACATCCTGCCTGTTATCATACAATACCTTTATCATCCTCGTACCTCGTGTTTTTCATATGCTTTTACAATATCCTGTACCAATTTATGCCTTACCACGTCCGTAGTGTTAAAGAACATGAAACCTATTCCCTCTACGTCTTTCAAAATATGGATTACGGATTTAAGCCCTGATTTTTTGCCTTCAGGTAGGTCTATCTGGGTAATATCGCCCGTTATAACAGCCTTTGAACCATAACCCAAACGGGTCAAAAACATCTTCATTTGCTCATTTGTGGTGTTTTGGGCTTCATCCAGTATAATGAAGGATGAATCAAGGGTACGGCCCCTCATATAGGCCAGGGGGGCTACTTCAATCAATTGTTTTTCAACGTTTTTCATGAAGGTTTCAATTCCCATGATATCAAAAAGGGCATCATAGAGAGGTCTTAAATAAGGGTCCACCTTATCCTGCAAATCCCCCGGCAAGAATCCCAGTTTTTCCCCTGCTTCCACAGCAGGTCGAGTCAGGATTATCCGCTCTACTTCTTTTTTTCTGAAGGCATTAACGGCACAAGCTACGGCCAAATATGTCTTGCCTGTCCCTGCCGGTCCTATCCCGAAGGTTATATCCTTAGAGTTTATTATGTCAACATATCTTTTCTGCCCCACAGTCTTAGGCTTGATAATTCTTCCCGAAGCAGAAGTTACTATAACTTCCTTTAATATCTGGTTGTAATCGATTTGTGAGTCTGTTTTGTTTGCTTCTATTAAATAAACGACCTTCTGATCGCTTATTTCTCCTTCGCTTCTTATGTTATCCAAAATATCTCTTAAAATTTTGGCCACCGTTTCGGTGCTTTCTTTTTCCCCGGTCACCTTTATGGCCCCGTTTCTTGTAAGAATATTAACATTATAATAGGATTTGATAATTTTGATGTTTTTATCGTGAATCCCCAATAATTTAATTAATTCATCTTCACTTGCAATTAAGACGGTTTGTTCAAATAAATCCATTATTCCTCCGTTTTTTCTTCTGTCTTTTCCTGGGTTTGAGGATAAATCCTCACCTTTTCTCCTATATCTTCAATAAGCTCTATCTGGGCCAGCATATAATAAAAATCGTCATCCTCCGAAAAGTTTATGGTTGATTTCAGAATCCTGCTGTCTTCATCGCACTTTTTTAACAGTTCGTCATACATGCTTATTTTCATTTTGTTTTCAGCAGTAGTTTTGTCAATTTCAATTTCCTTTATAACTTCCTCATAATAGGTTCCCTTCAAGAGGCTTATATCGGCTAAATTTGAAAGAATAGGCACTTTAATTGTCTTCTCCCTATAATTATAGTTTTCATAGGGCTCTTTGTCACCTATTATTTTAATATTATTTCCCTTTATTTTCAAGTAATAAACAGACTTGTTTTCATTTGTGGAAACATTTATACTCTTTCTTTTTGCTTCTTTCATTTCAAAATTATAATAGGTTTTTCCGTAAACTATTCCGTCAGAGGGTACTACCATGAATTCATCGGAATTCTTCTTCTTTACCAGGCCCATAATCAAGGTTTGGCCCTCATATACAACATCCCCCTCCCTTACTACAGGCTGGCCGCTCTTGGCTATTACCTTGCTTATTATTGCATTTTTAGAAGAAATAATGCTGCTTGGCTCATTTGTTTTTATTTGGACCGGCTCAGCTTCTTTTTCCTTGACTATTATGATCAGTTTTGACCCTTCTAAGATAACATCCACAAACTTATAATCAAAGTTACTATAAATCAGGTTTTCCAGCTTCTTAGCTTCCTTATTTGAAAGGGCAAGGGGGGTCTTTATTTTATTTTCTTCCAAAAAAGCCATTATTTCATTTATCCTGGTCTGACTTGTTCCTACGACCTCCACTTCCCAGATCATGGAGGTTAAGAGGTAGAGGGCTATAATCAGTATGAAGATTCCCATAGAAAAGCCCCTTCTGAATTTGAGCTTCTCAAGCTTGAACCTGGCTCCCTTTTTTGCCACGGGTTTCATTATTTCATCGATTAAGGAGGAGTTTTTGATATAATCCTCATAGGAAATTTTAAACCTTATGCCTTTGTCTTTCTTTTGCACATCCCATACCCTGATGTTTTTTCTGCGGAGTATATTCAAAACTTTTTCAGAGTTAAGGGCATCCGACCGGATGACAAGATAACCTCTTATAAAATTGATGAGCTTGAATATCAGCATAACTACTCCTTCATACCAAAAACTATTTCTTTGATTTTCCCCTTTACTATCAGCTTATACTGATTTATTTCTTCAATCTTAAATTTGGACCCTTTGATTGTTATATCCTGATCCCTTGTTTTTACGCTCACCTGATTGTCTTCATAAAGAGTTAAACCCAAGTGGTTTTCTATTATGACTTTTTTATTGCCGTGCATGGTAAGTTCAAAATTATCCGATATTGCATCGTTAGGTATTTCAAGTTCATCTGCCAGTTTGCTCCTAAAATTGTTAAACCTGCTCATTTTCCCCTCCCCGGACCCATATTTGTCTTACTACAAATTATGCGAGACTCCCACCTCCTATGAAAATAAAAAAGAACCCTTTAGGAGCGGTCAGATAGGGATT
>DCDC01000128.1 GCA_002316225.1 Firmicutes bacterium UBA1065
GGGTCCATGAAAGGAGTCCTGGCAAAAATTTTTACCTTGTTTAACCAGACAGGGGAAAACATGAACAAGGCTTGCCTGGTAACCTTTTTATCCGAGTGTCTTCTTGTTCCCAATGCAGCCCTCCAGGACTATATCACCTGGGAAGAAATTGACCATCTTCATGCCAAGGCAGTGATAAATTATTTCGGGATGGAAGTTCAAGGTATTTTTACATTCAATGAAAAAGGCGAACTGATTTCATTTACCACAAATGACAGGGAAGCAATATCAAGTGACGGGAAAAGCGAAAAAGTAAGATGGACGGCAGTCCTGGGCGAATATGAGGAAAAAGAAGGTATTAAAAGGCCAACCAGGTTACAGGCAATCTGGCATTATGATGACGGAGACCTCCTGTATTTTGACGGAAAAGGAGTAATAATTGAATATGATCCTGCTGATTAGAAAAAAGGTATATATAATTATATCGGTACTGTTTTTTATTATTTGGAATATGGCGCTGACAATTACTATTACTTTTTATTTGTTTTATTAATTAATTAATTCATGGAAGGGAAAAAATGAATACAAATTTATCCGAGCTTGAAAAAATTTTTAATAAAATGATTGCTTCAAATCAAATTCATGAAGCGATAGTGCTGATAGAAAATTCCAATGGAGAATTTTCGTTCAGCCGGGGATATGGGGGTAAGGATATAGATTCTCCCCTGCTGATGGCCAGCATAACAAAATTGTTTACAACAAGCTGCATATTAATATTAAGGGAGCAAGGCAGGTTGTCCCTTGATGATATAATCACTAAATATTTTGATGGTTCCCTTTTGGAAGGCCTGCATGTATATAAGGGCAAAGAATATTCCTATGAGCTTACAATATCCGATTTGCTGCATCAGGTAAGCGGTTTGCCGGATACTTACGAAGAAGGAAAAGATAAAAACCGTCTTATTAACGAAGATTTTTCTTATGATTTCGATGATGCTATAGGAGCAATAAAGAAGTTAAACCCGCACTTTGCCCCCGGTACAAAAAAGAAGGCATATTATTCGGATATTAATTTCGATATACATGGAGAAATAATAGAAAAGGTTACATGTATGTCCTTAAGCGATGCATACAGCCATTATATATTTAAGCCCCTGGGATTAAGAAACACATATCTCCCTGAAAGTGAAGATTACTTTGTACCTCTTATTTATTGCGGGGATGAAGCCTTGCACCGCCCTAAGTTTGTAATGAGCAGCCGTGGAAGCGGGGGCTGCATATCTACTGCCGGTGAGATGATGAAATTTCTCAAGGCTTTTTCTAAGGGAGACTTGTTCGATAATTCTGTTTTTGATAATTTGCCATCCTATAACAGGCTGCAAGCTCCAATGTGGCCCATTTGTTATGGCAGCGGGTATATGAGAATTCCCATGGGCGGTTTTACAACATTTTTTATGGCAAAAGGTGAGCTTAAAGGTCATTCCGGCTCAACGGGTTCCTTTGCATTTTATTATCCCGACAAGGATTTGTTTATAGTTGGGGATTTTAATCAAATGAAAAAGCCTGCTCTTCCGATAAAGTTCTCGATACAAACCGCTATGGCTTTTTCATAAGATTAATTATTGGGAACAAGGCCCTCTGTCCCATATCAATCAATTTCTCCTCTTCCTTGCTCATGCACCACTGGGTTAAAATCCCCATCAGGGTTGCGCTGAACAGGGCAAAGAAGTCGTCACATGTCATGTTAAGCTGAAAGTCCCCATCCTTTAAGCCTTTGAGGATAACTTTATCTATAAAGTTCTTTTGCAGCTCCAGGGAGACATTTTCTGTTGCCAGCTCTTCATCAATCATTGCTTTAATGTAGGATTTGGTAAATGCATGACCATCCTTGTTCACATAGTTAAGATAGGAAGTAACCATGTTTTGGTAAAGGGTCACGGCACTTAAGCTTTCGTCAAAAATAAATAACTGACTCAATTCCTTGTTAAATCGAGAAGTCATCTTGATAAGAATATCTTTTTTTGAAGAAAAATAACTGTAAAATGTACCCTTGGCAACTCCGCAGGCATCGCATATCTGACTGATGGTTACCTTGTCATATCCGTATTCTCTCACCAGCTTCATTGCCATGTCGGTTACTTTTTTTTCGGTTTCAAGGGCCTGCAAATCTCGGCTGGTTAGCTTTTTTTCCATCCGGTACATCCTTTCGTGCTTTAATTGAGCCTTATTTTATCACACATATAAGCAAACAACAAGCATTTAATATTGTGAATAAAATGCAACGTATGGGTAAAACCCATACGTTGCAGGGGACAATAATGAGGGTAGGTATTATTTATTCTTTACATATTCAGCTACAGATTCGCCGCAAACATATCCGCTGGTGAGAGCCCAACCGTTGTTTGCTCCCCCGTAGGTTACATATGGTTTCTTTTCGCTGAAGAGAACACCTGCACTGTCGCTGCCTACGCAGAAGAGGCCTTCAATCGGTTGGCCGGAGGTATCAAGTACCTGGAGCTTGGTATTTACATCCAGTCCTGCACAAGTATTGTATGAGTAGCTTGCCATCTTAACTGCGTAGTAAGGACCTTGCCCGATGGCTGTCAAGAATTGCGGATCCTTGCTAAACTCTTCATCCTTGCCCTTTGCACAGTAGGAATTGTAGGTTTCCACCGTATTCTTCAAGGCAGACGGGTCTACATTTATAGCTTTTGCCAGGTCTTCTATGGTGTCGGCCTTGAAAATGAAGCCCATTTCAATTCCTGCATTCAATACATCATAGGCTTCAGGCAAGGGCGTATTTACAGGTATGTCTCCTGTATAGCCCAAGAAACCTGCTGATACACCGGCAAGAGGATACTTGAATCCATTGTCGCGGATATCGTTGATTTGGTCGCTGCTCCAGATGCTGTAGAAATTGGGGCCTGCAATCCAAGGATCCAGCATGGCCACACCGGTTTCTGATGCAAACCGCTTCCCGTCCATACCTACAGCCAAACTGTCGGGTGTGATTCCAAGGAACATGGGAAGGTCGGCAACCGACCAAACACTTTGTTTTCCTGTAACAAAGCTTGTCTGGCCTTCAACCTTGTTTATGGGGAAGCCGTAGCTGTGTGGTATGAACATGGCTGACCCGGACATGTGCACTTCCGGAGGCATTCCTATGCTGTATGTTGCTGCCCCCATATCTATTGCTGCCTGCAGCATCTTGCCGTCATTGCCGTAAGAGCCGTAGATTTTCCATGTGCCCTTCAGCGGGAAGTATTCATCGGAAAGATACTTATTTGTCATTTCACTGCTGCCTAAAAAGCCTCCCGTAGCCAGTACCACTGCTTTTGCTTTTATGGTGTATTCGGTACCGGTCACTTTATTTTTAGCCTTGGCACCTACAACTGCACCGGATTCATCGGTTATGAGCTCATAGGCCTCTGTTTCAAGCATGTATTTTCCGCCTAAATCCGTATAATCTTTGATAAGGTTATCAAAATATGAGGCAATTTCGCGCTTGTTATACAACAAGGGCATTCCGGGATGGTTAGGATCCGTGTTGGGATACCATTGGAACTTAACCTTATACCAATCGGCAGGCGTAAAACCTGGTTTCGGATCAAAATCGAACTTGGCCCCGTGGTCAAGGGCCAGCCAGTCAAATGCCGGGCCTGACATTTCAAAAAAGAGGTCTAGCATTTCTTTCTTGGCATCTCCCTCCGTATACTCCATCCAGGCATTGTACATGGCTTCTGCATCGGTAAAGTCCTCACCGTTATTGTATAATTCTTTTACGCGGGGAGGATTGATGGATTCTATTTCGGATGTGAGGGCAGTAGTGCCACCGTAACGTCCCTGTTTTTCAATAGCTAAAACTTGGGCGCCCATTTCTGCTGCACGAAGGGCAGTATAGGTGCCGCTTCCGCCCATGCCAATAACTAATACTTCGGTTTCAAGAACTTCGCTTCCTCCGGGTTTTTCCGGTGCCTTCTTGAATGTGTCGATAGCGGATTCTTCATTGCCGGCTGCTGCAATCGCTTGCCTGATGCAGTCTTCAATAGCTTTCTTAGCCGCACTGCTGGTAACGGTAGCTCCGCATATTATGTCTACATTAACAGACTGGCTCTCAAGTATTCGCGGAAACATAACTGCTGCCACTGCGTCAATCATGGATGAGGTGCTTCCGGATTCTTCGTCAAATGCGATGGACTCTATCGAGTTTTCTGAAACCGTCACATGCAGTATGTCGGGCCAGGACATGCTGAAACCATAAGCCTCTGCAGTGTATGTTCCCGGTTTCATCAAGGCCTTGGGAGTTTCTTCTGCCGGTTCTTCCGGTTGCTCTGCAGGTGGGGGTACGGTTTGGCTTTCCTGGGCACAGCCTGCTGCCGCCATAAGTATCATGATAAGACAAAGCAGTAG
>DCDC01000108.1 GCA_002316225.1 Firmicutes bacterium UBA1065
TCTATCCTGTATCCCTTGATTGCAGACCCGGTGTCAAGGGCCGTTGCGAAACCATAATCAGGAGACCCGTCCGTGGAAGCTACATACAGCCTGGTACCCAGGGGAATAACGTCAGGATCCACCGCCACCGTACCCGGCTGAACCCTTGCGCCGGATGCAGTGATTCCGTATTCAGGATGGTCAGGATATTTTCCGCAGCTCTCATAGGATAAATCATAAGCCGTAGCTACCATATCCAAGGCCCGGCTGAACCTGAAACCGCTTCTCGAAGTTTTGTTGTCTGCTGTTATTAGTTCCTTGTCTTCTTCCTTGCCTTCCCCGTGATATAGTTTTTCTTTCAGGATTAGTTTAGCCTGTGTAATCTTTTCTTCAGTTTCCTTTGCTTTTTCAACATCTGCAGGTTCTTCAGCAGGGCCGGATTCTCCGGCAAAGATTCTTGAAAAAGCATAAATTGCTTCTTCTTGACCGATTTCAACAGTTATTATCAGGATTATCATCAACGTTATTATAATCAAAACCGGGTAGATTTCTTTTATTTTCATGTTACCACCAACTTTCAACTTTTTCTTGACTGATTTTCATAGGTCAATCACCGAAAAATTTTTCATTATTTTTTGCATAAGTATAAATTTCTTTAACCCTGTTAGTCCCGGTTTCGGGAAGCCAAAATTTTTGGCATAAAGAAGATTATACTTCAAAAAAATTTTTTGGTCAAGTTCTTTTGCCCGATTTTGGCCACATTCGCCCAAAAGTGTGCAAGAATACAGGGTTTGCCCTTTCCGTAACATTAGCAATTTTGTAATAATCAGGCATACTTTCCCACGAAACTTCCAAAAAAAGCAAACAAAAAACAGCCCGGTGGAGGCTGTTTATTATTGCATATATCCTTAAATGCTTGTATATTTATATTCTAAAATCTCATTGTAGAGTTCTTTCATAATCTTTTCAAAAATTACCCCTTCCGAGCCGGGTGCATTGGCCTGGTTGCTTACATGAACCGAAAGGGAAACGAATCTTGCCGCTTCTTCCATAGCTTCCGGCAGGCTCTTCCCCTTCATGTAATAGCCTAAGAACAGAGAAGTAAACAAATCTCCGGTGCCCGGATATCTTTTGTCCACATAGTTGAAAGGAGCCATCCAGAACTTGTCCTCTTCCTTGTCATAACATACATTGATATGTTCGCCTTCCGTAGTTACAACACCCGTAACCAGCGAAATCCTAGGCCCCAGGTCGGAAAGGTCTTTCAAATAGCCCTTTATTTGAGGGATGGTAACCCTTTCGCCGCAATACTCTTTGCCCAGCAAAATGCAGGCTTCAGTCAGATTTGGGGTTATGATGTCAGCTCTTTTTACCAAGTGGGACATTTTTTCTATCATTTTATCGTTATAGGTGGCATAAGTAAAACCATGGTCCCCCATTACAGGGTCCACCAGGACCAAAAGCTTGTTGTTTTTGCTCTTTACCTTATTTATTATATTGCCGATTATATCTATTTGGTCTTCAGAGCCTAAAAACCCGCTGTAAATGCAATCAAACCAAAAATTATTTTTCTCCCAGTAGGAATAGTATTCTTCCATATGGTCAGTAAAATCGAAAAAATAAAATTCCCTGTACTCTGAGTGATTGCTCAATAAGGCTGTAGGCAAGGGACACACCTGGCATCCCAAGGCGGACATAATGGGAAGAATAACCGTCAAAGAGCATCTCCCCACTCCCGACATATCATGAATTGCCATGATTTTAGGAATCTCTTTCATATTATACCCTTTCGATATATTCCGGGACCTTCCTTAAAAAAACACCTGATATATATCCCGTCAAAATTGGGGACATTAGGTAATGTCCCCATACATTAATTATATAACTAATTCTATCACTTCAAAAAGATACAGATTTATCAAATTTTTAGAGGACAGATTTTCTCCTCCTATTGATTCTTCAGAATAACGTCATGAACTCCGCCTTCGGATAAGCTTGTTGCCGAAACAACGGTAAGCCTTGCCTTATCCTTTAGTTCCTTGATTGATCTGGCTCCGCAGTTGCACATAGTCGACTTTATCTTATGGAGGGTGGTTCTCAGGCCGTCATCCAGCTTGCCGGCATAAGGAACATAGGAATCAACCCCCTCTTCAAACTCAAGATTTGCAGTTCCGCCCAAATCATACCTGGCCCAGTTTCTTGCCCTGTTGGATCCTTCTCCCCAATATTCCTTAACATATCCGCTTCCGTATTTTATTTTATTTGTAGGGCTTTCGTCAAAGGCGGCAAAGTATCTTCCCAGCATTACAAAATCAGCTCCCATGGCTAAGGCAAGGGTTATGTGGTAGTCAAGAACAATTCCCCCGTCTGAGCAAATGGGTACATAGACCCCGGTCCTCCTGAAATATTCATCCCTGGCAGCAGCAACATCCATAACGGCCGTAGCCTGGCCTCTCCCTATTCCTTTTTGCTCACGGGTTATGCAGATAGAGCCTCCTCCTATACCCACTTTCACAAAGTCAGCCCCTGCATCGGCCAAGTACCTGAAACCGTCCTGCTCAACTACATTGCCGGCTCCCACCTTAACCTTGCCGTTATAGGTTTCCTTTATCCAGGTGATAGTATCATGCTGCCATTCGCTGAAACCTTCGGATGAGTCGATACAGAGGATATCCGCCCCGGCTTCCACAAGGGCCGGAACCCTTTCCTTGTAATCCCTGGAATTAATACCGGCCCCAACCACATATCTTTTTTGGGCATCCAACAAGGAATTGGGGTTCTCCTTATCTTCCGAATAATCCTTCCTGAATACCATGTAGACCAAGTTAAAATCCTTGTCAACTATGGGAAGAGAATTCAGCTTGTGCTCCCAGATAATGTCATTGGCTTCAGAAAGTGTAATCCCTTCCCTGCCTGTTATCAGCTTATCCCCGCTGGTCATAAAATCCCTTACCTTTTTATCCAAAGGATCCCGGGTTATCCTGTAATCCCTGCCTGTTACAATGCCAAGGAGCTTTCCGTGGGCAGACCCGTCTTCGGTAATGGCCATGGTTGAATGGCCGGTTCTTGCTTTCAGCTCCAAAACATCTCTTAGGGTATGCTCGGGTGTTAAATTGGAATCACTGATTACGAATCCTGCCTTGTACTTTTTGACTTTCCTTACCATTTCCGCTTCCTTTTCAATAGGCTGGGAGCAATAGATAAAGGATATGCCCCCGTTCCTTGCCAAGGCTACCGCCATGTTGTGATCGGAAACGGATTGCATGATAGCTGATGAAAAAGGTATGCCCAGCTTAATTTCAGGTTCTTCCCCATCCTTGAACCTTGTTAAGGGTGTACTTAAATCAACATTTTCAACAATACAGTCCTTAGTGGTCAAATTTGGCAAAAGCAAATATTCACCAAAGGTCCTGGAAGGCTCGTTTATAATTATTGCCATTTCAATCTCCTTTTCTAAATGTTCTTAATTTTATTATTTTATAAAACCTTGTAATTTCCATATGTACACGTTAGTGTCATTGTTATGAATACCCCATAGCGTCATCCTGAGGGCTTTAGCCCGAAGGATCTCATGAGATCCTTCTCTTATGCTCAGGATGAAAATTAATTTCTCAATTTAATTTTTATATTATTGTTACCATATCGCATAATAAATGTCAACTTTAACATAACAAATTTACTTTAAATATTTTTATTAAGATTGTTTTAATATATAACTGGTATAATTCTTAATATATATAAAATATACATATTTATTTTTCCGGGAGGAACCATGAAAGAACATAAAAATCCGAGAAAACCATTTATATATTACTATATGATTGTAATGCTGCTGGTTATATTATTAAATGCGGCAGTGTTTCCATACTTTGAGAAGATACAATCCAAAATAGTGGAAGTTGATTACGGAACCTTCCTCAACATGGTGGAAGCGGGACAAGTAACCGCTGTTGAAATTGACAGCAAGCAAATTGCTTTTATAACTGAAAAAGATGAAGGAATCGTATATATTACCGGAAAATTTGAAGACCCTATGCTGGTTGAAAGATTAAGGTCAGCAGGCAAGGATATAAAAATTGACAGGCTGATTGAAAAAGAAACCAATACCCTTATGTCAGCCCTGACTTCCTGGATTCTGCCCCTGATTTTCTTCGTAGGGATAGGGCAATTATTTTCAAGGCAAATGCAAAAAAGGATGGGCACGACAATGCAGTTTGGAAAAGCCAACGCCAAAATTTATGTAGAAGCTCAAACCGGCAAAAGTTTCGACGATGTAGCCGGCCAGGATGAGGCCAAGGAAGCCTTGAAAGAGATCATAGATTTTCTCCATGATCCAAAAAAATATGAAGAAATCGGAGCAACAATGCCCAAGGGAGCCCTTCTTGTAGGACCTCCCGGAACAGGCAAAACTCTTCTTGCCAAAGCAGTTGCAGGGGAAGCCAAGGTACCCTTCTTCTCCATATCCGGCTCTGAATTCGTGGAAATGTTTGTGGGCATGGGTGCAGCAAAGGTCAGGGACTTATTCAAGCAGGCCCAGGAAAAAGCTCCTTGCATAGTGTTTATAGATGAAATTGATACTATAGGCAAAAGAAGAGATTCCGGCGGAATCGTCGGCAATGACGAGAGGGAGCAAACCCTTAACCAGCTCTTGACAGAAATGGACGGGTTTGACGGTAGAAAGGGTGTTGTGATTTTAGCCGCAACCAACCGACCCGAAATTTTGGACAAGGCCTTGCTGAGACCGGGGAGGTTTGACAGGAGAATCCCCGTTGAGCTTCCCGATTTGGCGGGACGTGAAGCTATTTTAAGAGTTCATGCCAAGAATGTAGCGCTGGAAGATAACATAGATTTTAATGCCATAGCCAGGGCAACGGCAGGAGCAAGCGGTGCCGATTTAGCCAACATAATCAATGAAGGAGCCCTAAGGGCGGTAAGAATGGGAAGGACCAAGGCCACCCAGGAGGACCTGGAAGAATCGGTTGAAGTTGTAATTGCAGGTTATCAAAAGAAAAATGCGGTTATATCACCCAAGGAAAAGAAAATCGTGGCCTACCACGAAATCGGCCATGCCTTGGTAGCAGCCAAACAAGCAGATTCAGCCCCGGTTCACAAAATAACCATAATACCCAGAACATCCGGTGCCTTAGGTTACACCATGCAGGTTGCAGAAGAAGAATCCTACCTCCTTACCAAGGAAGAAGTATTCAACAAAATAGTAACCTATACGGGAGGCCGGGCTGCCGAAGAGCTGATTTTTAACACCTATACGACAGGAGCATCCAACGACATTGAGCAGGCTACCAAGCTGGCAAGGGCAATGGTAACCCGCTTTGGCATGAGTGAAGAATTCGGCATGATGGCCCTGGAGAGCGTGAACAACCCTTACTTGTCAGGGGATACGTCAATGATCTGCTCGGCCCTGACAGCAAGCAAGATTGATGAGGTGGTTATGAAGATTATTAAATCGGCTCATGAAAAGGCAACCCAAATATTAAAGGAAAACGAAGACAAGCTCCATGAATTGGCACAATACCTCTTGGAAAAGGAAACCATAAGCGGTGAAGAATTCATGGAAATTCTGAATAAGTAGGTGGGCTATGAAAGAGAAGTTATTGAAAAAACAATTATGGGACATGATAAGGCTGACAAGCACCAATTTTGAGACCGCCTTTAAGCCGATAGTTGAAATTCACGGTTTAACTACCATGCAAATCAGGGTTTTGATTGCCATCAATGAATTTGATGGTTCTACGGTGGGAAGTATATCAAGAATAATTGAGATAAGCAGCCCCAATGCTTCAAGCTTGTGCAAGAAGCTGGAAAAAGACGGCTTCATTGTCAGGGAGCGAAGCTCCGATGACGAAAGGGTTGTCACCCTCAAACTAACCGAAAAAGGCGAAAAAACCCTTCATCAAATAAACAGTGATTTAAAAAACTTGTTCGGACCAATTATAGAAAAAGTGCCGGAAGAAGATTTTGAAACCATGATCTCCGGCATCAAACTTTTGAATAAGCTCTTGAGTGAACTGGAAAAAGCAGTAAAGGAACTGTAATTAATACAGTTCCTTTATCTGATTATTCTTCGTATTCGTCTTCGTCCTCATCAAAGAGTTCTTCCATGTCTGCTTCTTCTAAGATTTCGTCAAAGGCTTTTGTAACTGCCTCGTACTCTTTGTCGGATTCTATGCTCAACAACTGAATACCGTCATTATTTTCTTTAAATTCGTAAAGGAATACTTCTCCCTCTTCTTCACGGCCGTCCAGGGGCAGCAAGGCTATATAATCCTTTTCGTCAACGGGGAAAATTGCTATAATCGCGCAATCAACTTCAGTTCCGTCTTCCAATGTGATTGTCATTATTTCTTCATCATGGTCTGAGCATCCGCATCCGCATTCATCGTCAAATTCATCGTAATCGCAGCCGCAATCTGCATCTTCGCAACCGCAGCCGAATAATTCTTTATCATCCATACTTTTTACATCCTTACAATTTATTTATCCATAGTCATGGATAAATCAACTTTAACAGATGAGAACATAAAATGCAATAATTATTTAATAAAAATTACCTCTTTACAGGGTTAAATATTTGCGTTATAATTTAATGTGTTGTCGGGATGTGGCGCAGTTTGGTAGCGCACTAGCATGGGGTGTTAGGGGCCGCAGGTTCAAATCCTGTCATCCCGATAATATTAAAGGGAACCAAAGGTTCCCTCAGACTATTGACAAACCCGCTATTTAGCGGGTTTTCATTTTATGTATTAAATGAATTAATCCTATACATATGATGATTTAGCAAAAAATCAATATTTTATTGATATTGCAACAAAAATTCAAATAA
>DCDC01000035.1 GCA_002316225.1 Firmicutes bacterium UBA1065
AGCTTTGTTAGTTTACCATAACTGCAAATTAAAGTCAATAATTTTTTGCTTATTTTTTAAGCTATTCGATTGATTTTCTAACAAAGTGCCCTTCTATTTTATCTCACTTATTTTCCTTTGTCAATCCCATTTTCCCATCTTTTACTCTATAATTGTTCTCGATTATTCATTAATAATAATGAGCTTAGCATAAAAAAAAGATTTTCATATTCCGTATATTTAACGAAACAGAAAATCCATTTGCTTTACAGGTTAGGGCATCAACCTTTAAATAATCAAGAATATTATACTTCCCTGACCGTCGTTTATAATTTTCTCTATTGTCTTTTTTAGTTTCTTCCTTGCATTTTCCGGCATTGCCGTAAGCTTGGAATCCAATTGCTCCTCTACAAGGCTTGACAGCGGCTTCCCAAACATTTCAGCCTGCCAGATGCTTTGAGGATTTTCTTTCATTTGCTCGGTCAGGTAATTCAATAAATCTTCGCTTTGGGCTTTGCTTCCTATTACGGGTGATATTTCGGTATTGATTCCTGCATTGAATATATGCAGGGACGGAGCCTGGGCTTTGATTCTTATTCCGTATCTGCCGCCTTCTTTGAAAACTTCCGGAGACTCAATTATCATATCATTTACTGTGGGTGTCACATACCCGTATCCCTTAGTTTTGGCATCATTTATGGCCGCTTCAACACGGCTGTAATTCTTTCTTGTTTTTGATAAGTCTCCAATAAGTTTCAGAATCTGATGCTCGCCTGTAATTTCTTCTCCGGCAAGCTCGCTGATTATTTTGTAATAATAAGAATTATCCAAATCGACTGTTAAATTGATTTTTCCTGTCCCCAGTTCTATGTCCTTAACATAATAGTCTTCAACATAATCATTTTCCTCGGAGAATATGTTTTCGGCATTAAAATCGCTTAGTTTATAACAGCCTTCAAACTCATCCATCAGGGTATTTATCAGGTCCTTTTTCAAGGAATAATCATAAGACAAGCCGTCAAACCACTTAGGAAGGTTCACGTTGATTTCCTTAATCGGGAATTCATAAAGAACATTTTCCAAGACATCCTCAATATCATCGGTCTTTAAATTCATACAATCCACAACAAGTACCGGTGCCTCATATTTTTCTTTTAACTGGGCGGATAATGCAACCGTATTTTCATTGTCAGGATGAGTAGTATTTAAAATAATAACGAAAGGCTTATTGATTTCTTTCAGTTCTCTTACCACTCTCTCTTCAGCCATTATATAATTGTCTCTGTTTATGTCGGTAATGCTTCCATCGGTTGTTACCAATACTCCAATAGTAGAATGGTCCTTGATTACCTTCCTTGTACCTATCTCTGCAGCTTCAGCAAAGGGTATGGGGTCAGCGTGCCAGGGAGTGCTTACAAGCCTCGGCATTTCACCTTCCATGTTTCCTATGGCTCCCGGGATCATGTACCCTACACAGTCAATAAGTCTTAATTTTGCTTTTATGTTATTGTTAAATGTAACTTCTACCGCTTCGCCCGGTACAAACTTAGGCTCAGTAGTCATAACGGTCTTGCCTGTACCGCTTTGAGGCATTTCATCCTTTGCCCTTTCCTTGGTATATTCATCTACAATATTAGGCAGCATCACATTTTCCGAGAATTTTCTTATGAACGTTGACTTGCCTGTCCTCACAGGTCCCACAACCCCCAGGTATATTTCACCCTTGGTCCTTTTGGCTATATCTTCGTAAATATCTATATTAGTTATAATAATCCCTCCCCCTGTAATATCCACTATCATATACAATTAATTTATATGCCTTGTTCAACTTTTTATTCCAAAAAAACAAAAAAAGAATATAAGGTGGCGATTTATATTCTTCTTTTTCTCTTTAATTAAGATAGAACTGTTTTATGACACTGTTCTGTCCCTATATCATTCAACAGGACACTTTTAAAGTTTTTCTTCTTTTTTGTCTCTTAACATTAATTTATTTACTGTTTCTTTTACATCCGCATTGTTTTCCAAAACATCGTACATGGCATCCACAATGGGCATATCTACATTCAATTTTTTTGATAATTCATAGGCTGCATAAGTGGTTGGAATCCCTTCAACAATCATTCCTACCTTCTTAATTGCTTCATCTTTGGTATAACCTTGCCCTATAAGGTATCCCGCGTTCCAGTTTCTTGAATGCTTGCTTGTACAAGTAACTATCAGGTCCCCGATTCCCGTAAGCCCGTAAAATGTGTGTATGTCGGCACCCATGGCGATACCAAGCCTTGCTATTTCAACAATTCCTCTGTTCATAAGAGCAGCCTTTGCATTGTCTCCATAACCAATCCCATCAGATATTCCGGCACCTAAAGCAATTATATTCTTAAGGGCTCCTCCAAGTTCAGCTCCCCTTACGTCATCATTTGTATATACCCTGAAATATTCTGACATGAAAATATCCTGAAGTTCTTCCCCAACTGCCTTGTCTTCACATGCAATGGTTATAGCCGTTGGCATGGACAAACCTACTTCCTCCGCATGGGAAGGTCCGGATAAAACAGCAAATATGGAGTTTTTGGTTTCTTCTCTTACAATGTCGGAAACTAAACTCAAGGAACCTATCTCAATGCCCTTTGAAGCATTTACTATAATTTTTCCGTTTTTATATTCATCCTTGATTTGTCTTAAAACTCCCCTGACTATTTGAGTAGGTATAACCAAAAGCAAAATCTCAGTTGTTTTGGCTGCTTCGTTTATATCGGAAGTGAATAGGACATTTTCAGGTATTTTTACATTTGGTAAGTATTTTTTGTTGACCCGGTTCTCGGATAATTCCTTGCACTGTTTCTCATCCCTCAGCCATACTGTAACCTTGTGTCCGTTTTCGGATAAAAGTTTGGAAAGAGCCGTACCCCAGCTTCCCCCTCCAAGTACTGATATTTTTTTGTTCAAAACATCATCTCCTAAAACTTATTTTCGATTCCTTTTATCAGTCTCTTTATATTGTCCTTATGCCTGAATATGGACATGCTTGCCAGAAAAAGAGTAAATAAGAA
Source organism: Firmicutes bacterium UBA1065 (assembly GCA_002316225.1). Taxonomy (GTDB): domain Bacteria; phylum Bacillota; class Clostridia; order Tissierellales; family Sedimentibacteraceae; genus Sedimentibacter. The sequence goes on from DCDC01000035.1 coordinate 3,036, forward strand.
AAAGTTAAGAGTGAGCGGTCGAATAAAAATAATAGCTACAAAGGGTGCAAATGCCATTCCCAATATCGAGCCCAAGGATACCGTTCTTGTTATTACAATTATAATTACGCCTATAATCACGCATATCAGGGTTAGCTTAGCATTAACAAAAAGCATGACACCTATGGTTGTCGCTACCCCTTTTCCCCCTTTAAACCCAAGAAGTATCGGCCAGTTATGGCCTATAATGGCAAATGCACCTGCCAAATAAGCTCCTGTATTACCGGCAACATATCTTCCCAGCAAAACTGCAGCAACACCCTTTAAAACATCCCCCATAAAAACCATTGCCCCAACCTTTATGCCGAATATTCTAAAGGCATTTGTTGCACCTGCATTGCCGCTTCCATATTCTCTTACGTCTTTTTTGGCAATAATTTTCCCCAATATGTATGCAAATGATATGTCACCTATGAAATATGATACGATTGCCAATATAATGTATTTCATACTGCCTCCGCTAAACTGTATAAAGCTATCATCAATTTTTTTCGCTTCTGTTTCTGAATTCGATTATAATCGGTGTCCCCTTGTATTCAAAGGATTCCCTTATTTTATTCTCAAGGTATCTTTCATATGAAAAATGAACAATTTCCTTGTCATTTACAAATATTATAAACTTGGGCGGATTTACGGCAACCTGGGTACCGTAATAAATCTTAAGCCTTTTCCCTTTTACCGTTGCGGGTTGATTCATGAGGACGGCCTCAGTAAGGATATCATTTAAGACTCCCGTTGATATTCTCAAATTCCTGAAAGAGTATACTTCATCAACGGTATCAAGTATCTTGTTTACCCTCTGCCCTGTGCGGGCTGATACGGTCAATATGGGTGCATATGAAGCATAGGCAAACTTTTGTCTTATATCGTCGGTGAATTCCTTGAAAGTCTTGTTATCCTTTTCTATGAGATCCCATTTGTTGACGGCTATTATCAAGCCCTTATTGTTTTCATGAGAATACCCTGCTATTCTTATATCCTGCTCGGTGATGCCCTTATCCGCGTCTAAAACCAAAATGCATACGTCAGCTCTTTCAACTGCCGTAAAGGCTCTTAAAACGCTGTATTTCTCCACGTCTTCCAAAACCTTGCTTTTTTTCCTTATGCCCGCAGTATCAATAAGGGTGTACTTCCTGGAATCTCTTTCAAAATAGGTATCGATAGCATCCCTTGTCGTTCCCGGTATGTCGCTTACGATTACCCGTTCTTTGCCCAGTATCCTGTTAATCAAAGAAGATTTGCCCGCATTGGGCTTTCCGATAACGGCGATTTTTATCCTGTCGTCATCCTCTTCCACGTTCATTGTGTCTTTAAATTTTGAAATGATTTCATCCAATAAATCACCTATACCCAAAGCCTCTGTGGAAGAAACGGGAACAGGATCGCCTAGTCCTAAGTTATAGAATTCATAGAGGTTGTCTTTATCCACAAACCTATCCATTTTATTAACCACAAGAATTATTTCCTTGTTTGCTTTTCTGAGCATCTGGGCAACTTCTGCATCAGAAGCGGTGATACCCTCCTTGCCGTCCACCATGAAAAGTACTACATCCGCCATTTCTATGGCTATTTCTGCTTGAATCCGCATCTGGGCAAAAATCGTATCCTGGGTATTTGGTTCAATACCTCCTGTATCTATCAGGGTAAAATGCTTATCCAGCCATTCACATTCTGCATATATTCTGTCCCTGGTAACACCCGGGGTATCATCCGTTATTGATATCCGCTTTCCTGCAATTCTATTAAAAAGTGTTGATTTTCCTACATTAGGTCTGCCAACTATAGTTACTATAGGTCTTCCCATTTTTTCCCCTCCGTCTATTTAACAATTAAGCTAAGTAAAGAATCTGCACTCGCATGGCAGATTTGTGCCTTGGTATTTAGTTCTCTCTCCAAATCATAAATTTCCATGTCATCCAGCATTACATTGTTGTCATTTATCATATTGTCAGGCAGTATCAGGTTTTTATAATTTTTTCCCCTAAGCTGTTCAACAATGTCCTTTCCTGTAATAAGTCCTGATACGGTTATCTTGTCACCGAAATGATTATTTATGATTTTAACCACATTTATTTTTACCTTTACCCTGTTCATGATTTTCTCTGCCAATTCAACCATTAATTCATAAGCAGCCACTCCGGTTACAAAAGTAATTTCATCCATAAGTACTCTTTCATACCTTAGATTTTCAAGCCCTTCCTCCACTTGGCTTTTAAACAGCCTGCACATGCCTATTCCGTTTTCCAATTGATTAAAATCTTCATACGCTTCATATGGAGGAAAGTCATATTCACTCAGGATATAGAATTCATCAGCTATGAAAACAAATCTTGTCTTAATTTTCTTAAGCAACTTTTCCTGGATTTCTGTAACCTGTTTTACAACATCTCGCGCATTTTCTTTATCGAAAGGCTTAAGTTCCAAGAGCTTTTTCCTGTGCTTGGTAAGTCCCACGGGAACAACGGCCACGCTTCTAAGACCCGGGTGAAGTGAAGACAAGTCATTTATGGTATTAGTAAGTTCCTCCTTATCATTAACATCCCTTACCAGCACAATCTGGCAATCAACTGTAATCTGAGCATCAATCAGTCTTTTTAAACTATGAAGGATATCCATATCCTTGTCGTTACCCATCATGTATTTTCTCAATTCAGGGTTGCTGGTATGAACTGACACTTTTATGGGACTTATTCTGTACTTAATAATTCTTTCAAATTCATCCTCCGATAAATTCGTCAGGGTGATAAAATTACCGTACAGAAAAGAAAGTCTCGAATCATCATCCTTAACATAAAGGGTTTTTCTCATGCCTTTAGGCAATTGGTCAATAAAACAAAAAATACACTTATTGGAACATACCTTTATATTATCCATTAATGGATTTTCGAATACTATTCCTATATCTTCGTCGTATTCCTTTTCAATTTCAAGTTCCCAAATTTCTCCGTCCTTCTTTTTTATTTCAAGATTTACAAAGTTATCAGAAATCTGGTACTTATAGTCTATATAATCTTTTATAAC
>DCDC01000156.1 GCA_002316225.1 Firmicutes bacterium UBA1065
CACGCAGAACCTGATGGACTACGCAGGCGGCACGGAGCTCTGGGCGCACCAGTGGGGGCAAATCCGCGACCCGCAGAACATCTGGTTTGCCTGGGCGCAGGAGGAGGGGGAAGGGGAGTGGCTTAATCAATATTTAACTGAAGAGCAAACTCTTGGCATAGTAAATCAAATAAGAATATCAAATATTGAAGAAATAAACCGATTAAACTTAAATTCCTTTATTTTTTCAAGAGGAACTTTTAGTAATTCTTTTAAAATTGGAGAAAAATATTTTAGTAATTTTGAAATTGAAATCAAAGGAGTAAATGATGTCATTCAACCAAATTCAAATCAACTAAATGAAATAGACCCTGCCGAATATAATAGAATTTATATTTCTCAAACGGGTGAAAATCATGGTAATTTCATTAAGTATCAGTTCCATTCGTTTAAAAAAACACCTGAAGCGCCATTCTCTGAACAATTGTCGAATAACATTCTTCTAGAAATAACAGTTAAAGATGATGATTCATGGGCTTTTGAGCATTATCTGTACAATATAACTCCAAATATTGAAATAGTAATCTCAAATATTGAGTCCGATAGTCTTTATACCTTGAGTTCACTTGATATTGATAATGGTAAAATTACGGGATACATGATTGAAAGACCATCGGGAACAGCAGAGGAGGAAAGAACTGAAGGTAGTTTAAAAAGAATACCTTCAGGTACGTATTCCGTCTGTTTTCCTTATGGTGATTGTAGGCCAGAAACAACAAGACCAAATAGGCTGAATGAGCTATGGGTAAAAACGCATGGAGAGTACGATCAGCTCGGTGGATATATTTCTCGTAACTATATTTTAGTCCATGTTGGTAATAAGGTTTGGGATACAGAAGGATGCATTTTACCTGGAACAGGGCATCATGAATTTACCTTGAAGGAAAATTATGAAAATAGTAGTACCGGAGAATTATATACAGCTGGAACAACCATGGAAATGGTTACAGGTTCAACGGATTTTCTTAATAATACGCTATCTCCATATTTGATGGATAAGATTAATGTATTAAAAGTTTTAGGTTTAGATAGAAGTATTCCCGAATATCTAGGTATTAAGATAATAGTAAACAGGTAGATTATGAAACAAAAACATTTTATAATTCTTATTATTGTTCATATTTCTATTCATATATATGGGCAAGATAACAGGTATAACGGTATAGCAAATGATGTTGGTATTATGAATCCTTTTTGGTCAAATTATAAAGAGGATATTAAGGCCCAACATATTGCATCAATTGAAAAATCCATATCTCGTAGTATTAAGAACTATACGCTTATAGAGTATTGTTTTGCTCTAGATCAGTTATTATCTAAACTTGAAAATAACGTATCCACTCAAAATGAATGGCTCTTATATATGGATAGCCTGGTTCTGTATAGTAAGGGAAATAGCCCACGAGCTGGAATTATACCTCTTGAATCCCAGTTTTTTATTGCTACACTGAAAAAGAATGCAGCAGAGCTAAGTAGGAATTATCCAAAAGCATACTCCTTTTTAGTTGAAAATACCCCTCCTATGTTTGGATATGGCTATAAACCATCAGATTACGAATTAATTCTTCAAGAAAAAGGGTTTAGTGAAATAAAAGATGAAGGAGTTATATTTGACTTATTGCTTCTGGAGGATACCTCTCTATTAAATGTCATTGAAAAAAATCCTGAACTATTAAAGCGTTACCATACATGGCTTACCTATAATGTGCCCGATCGTTCCTTTGCTTTCGAGTTTTCAGAAGACCGGGCAAGTGAAGTTTTGCGTCGTAAATTTCTGTACTTATGGAATCTTTTTAAGCAACAAAATAATGAGTTGGCCCAGTATACCGCTGAACAGCTATTGAAGATTAAAGTAGTTCGCCCAAAACCTGTTCCTCAATATTCACCTTTAAGGGTAATAAACGGTGCATGGCAAGGAGCTTTCGGTAGCGAAAAAGAAATTTACATAATAAATAGTTATTCTGATGTGAGTAATAACGACAATAAGGTTACTGGCAAAAGTAAATTTGTTGGACAACCTGACAGTAAATTTGTTTTAATGGTTGGTAATTATAAAGATAAGGGCACATATTTTGAGATAGAAATGATTGAACAACCTGATACAGCGCAATGGAATGGAATATTTAAGTATCAAATAAATAAGGAAACAAGAATATTAAAAGGAACATGGGAATCCAACAATAGAGAATTAAAGCGTGAGTTTGAGCTTAAGAAGAGAGCAGAGGATGAGTGGTGGTGATCGCTCTGCATGTATTTACCCCCTTGTGCAGGCCGTTTGCAACGGCGACCCCACCTCGCTGAGCGATTTTACCGCGTGGCAACGCCTCGACATCCCCAGCCCGCCCCCGCCGCCCGACTCCGCCTCGTGCCCCAACTGCGGGTGCGACGATAATATTATCCCAAAGGAAATTGAGAACCTTGAGCTCAACCGTAACCTAAAACCCGGCGATACCCTTGTAAACCGTGCGGGTACAACCCGTTTTATTGTTAAAACGGCAACACCTCAGGGCGATGGCGTTTACAAGGGCATATTCCTCTTCTGGGCGGAGCTATGGAAGGTTAAGTTTGTTTGCGAGTACTGGGATTTATCAGCCAATACCGATAATGTAATCCTTAATATGGATTTTAAGAGCGTTTACAACCCCCAGCTCCTGCTCGATGTGGATGTTATGACGGCCTACCTGGACAGCTTGGCTAGCGCTATTACCACCCTAACAATAAACACAACTATTAGCGATACCCTCACGGTCAGCGACTCCATCGTTACAATCTACGTGAACGAGGGCGATTCCGTAATTGCTGTAACCGTTGGGGAGAATGGCGAAATCACCGAGATTGTTGTTGGCACCAGCACCGACGACCTGGGCCACACCCTGATCACCGGGGAGGATGGCGGGGAGTACGTGGTTACCGGTAACGGCGAGGTTATGGGCGTTGACGAGTTTAAAGAAACCGGCGGTAACGATGGTAAAATTGAGGAGTACAAGGAGGAGAAGGAATCGCACCTATCTGCCACCACTGTTAGCTTTTCGGCCTCACCAACCCAAAAGTACGGTTTCGATGCCTACACGGAGCAGAAGCAGGCGCTTCGCAGCGGCTACCCCGCGCTGGCGAACGGTTACACCCCCGCCTACAAGAGCGTGGAGAGCTACGCCACCGACAGGGTGGTGCCCAGCTCCCTCGGCGAGGGCATCACCTTCCGCGACGAGATGGGGATTCCCGCCATTGCCACTGGTGACGAGCTAACCCTGCGTGGCCGTGCCAACGGCACGGCTACCTCGCTCTACGCCTACAAGGCCGTAACCGACACCACCGAGGAGGTGGCTGGTAAGCTGGAGGTGCTGAGCTACGACCAGCAGGTCCGCAAGCTCTACATTGTACCCGTGAACAATGCCCAGCTGCCCGATGCCGCCACCCTGCAGAACGTGCTAAACACGGTTTACGCCCAGGCCGTAACCCGCTGGGAGGTGGTGAAGGTAGACTCCAGTGTCTCTGTAACCTTCCCCAACGGCCATATGACCCACGGCGGCACCGGCGCCATTGGGGTGTACAACGCCGACCAGAACGCCATAATAGGTGGGTTCAAGGAGACCAACGTTCTGGAGGGCAGCGCCCTCTACCTCTTCTTCGTGGAGGGCGTGGAGGACAAGGGGGGCGATGTGGCCGGCTACATGCCGCTGCAGCGGCAGGTGGGCTTCATCTACGATAGCCCCAACCTGTTTGTGGTGGCCCACGAGCTAGGCCATGGCGCCTTCAACCTACGCCACACCTTTAGCCCCGAGAACTTTATTGCGGCGGAGCGCACCACGCAGAACCTGATGGTCTACGCAGGCGGCACGGAGCTCTGGAAACACCAGTGGGAGTTCATTCGCGACCCGCAGAACATTTGGTTCGCCTGGGCACAGGAGGAGGGGGAGGGGGAGGCGAAAGATGATAGAAATATAGTAATTGCAAAAACCAAAGAATTCCTTCCAAGCATTAATAATCTAGACGTTGAATTTAAGATCAATCATGGGAATATAGGTTTAGTTACTGCTCAAATAATTAATAATAGTAAAGAATTACTTCATGAAGAAGTTTTTCCAACACCTGTAAAAGATAATGTTAATTATTTATATACATGGGATGGAAAGATGAATAAAAATAATAATGATTTAATAAGTGAAGAAAAATTTATTGTTTCAATAATTCAAGGCTCAAAAGATGTCACTCACCCTGACCTATTTGGTAAAACAAAGGATGAAAAAGAAGTATTTGTAGATTATACAAAAGTTCAATGGGAAAAATCAAATGTTAAAACATGGGCATGTATAAATAGCAGAGATTATGAAGAATATAAAAAAGACATTGAAAATAAGGTTTATAATATTGGTTTTGATCTTCTTGATATTGAGGCAGATTCTCCTTACAGAAAAAATCCATTAAAATATGTTGAAGATAATGTGATTGAGACATCCTTTTTCGGCAATAAAATATATGTGCACAAAATGTTTGCGGAAGAACTAAATCAAATTGAAAAGAATTGTTCCAATATACAGCCATTGTCTATTCAAATTACTAGTAGTTTTAGAATTGGAAACACATTAGTTAAGGACAAAAACGAAAATTATAAGTTAAGTGATCATTGCCTTGGTTTGGCTATTGATTTAAATCCTTCAGACAATCCATATCTTTCGAGAAAATGCGATAAAACTAATAATGTTGATGTTCTTTATACAATTGATGCACTATGTCAAATTTCTACTGATAATTCAATAGTTAGAGTTAAAGATCCTTTAAAACTTTTTGAAATAAATAGACTTTTTTTAGAAAAATTCAAAAAAGATGGATTTTCATCTAAAGATATTGGCAATGTTTTAAGTTCAAACTATATATCTATAGGTACATATCTTGAAGAGAAAGATAATTATACCTATAAAAATTTAAGTGAATCAATTGTTGAATCAAATATAAATTCTTTGATTGATAACTTTAATGACGAAAAAATGACGGAACAAGAATTTTGCGATCAACTAAAGAAAATTAAAGAGAGATTGACTGCATTCGAAAGTTTTAATTCAGTATTTAACAGTATAAGTTTTATAAAGGATTATAATTTGTCAGCATATAGCAAATTAAACGATTATATTTTAAATACGAAAAATGGTATTGATAATTTATTGTCTAGTCATGTTAGACCTTTAAACAGTTTGATTGCTTTTAATGATAATGGTATTGCGGAGTATCTAATTTGTTTTAATAAAATTCAATCTTTAACTGTTGATTTTAAGACATTTGGGCTTGATTTAGGAAAAATTGTTAATCTTGGAAAGGATAGAGGAGCATTGGTGTTCGATAAAGGGTTTTTCAATATTGATTTAGATCTTATACGGCTCATGTTAGAGTCAGGTAAGTTAGATTGGGGTGCAAGTTACGGTGATTATATGCATTTTAATTTTAAAAAATCCAACATTAAACAATAAGGTTATGAGAAAAGAAATTCTTCTGTTTTTTTATGTTTTTTTGTTTTACAGTTGTGCAGGCCAGACAGAAACCTATAAAGACGATGATGGGGGAAAAACTATTTTATGTTATAACTTGAATAGTTATAATATGGATGATATTTTGTATAAGAATATTTTCAAGCATGTTAATGAAAAGATTCTCTTTTTAAACAAAGTTCATATTGACGATACTTTGTTTGGAAAATCTTTACCATTTATCATTAATGATAATGTAGTCTATTTTGATAGAATTGCTAAGTTAAAATATGAAGAAGATACTTCTATTTCTTTAAATGATTCGTCGTTTAAAATAGATGAAAGATTTTTTATAGAAGTTTTTTTAAGTGATAAAATAATATTATTAAATAGTCGTGGCAATAAAATAAGAGAAAAAGATAGTTATAGAATATTCAATCCTCTTAAACCAAGAGTAATTAGGGGACTTCAATCCGTTTTTTATATTAACGAAAAGGAATTAGTTGTTTGTGATTTATTATCAGGTAAAGTTTTCTGGTCATTTAAAGACAACAATGCACTGGGGAATTTCTTCCAGACTGAAGAATTTCTTTTTTTGTCAACAAAGGAGAAATTGCTAAAATTTGACATTAAAACAGGGAAAATACTGTTTGAGTTTTCTGTTCCGTATATTATTAATGATTTTGTTTTTTCCAATGAAGAATTGTTCTTTAGTGTAAAACATAAGGGTTTGTTTGCATTAAATATTAAAAGCAACAAAATTGAATGGGAATTTAGATGTGATGAAGATGGCGTAGCTTATATAGATAATGATATGCTTTTTTTTAACAATGGGACTGTATATGCAATTGATTTGAGAAAAAAGGAAATCAAATGGGCAACTAAAACAATAGCATTTAATGGTGATTTAATAGTAAAAGAAAGCCTCGCTATATGTAAAAACTTTTTAATGGTTGATGGATACACTGGGTCAGATGAAGCTAATACAACAATTCCATTGTTAATAAATAAAGAAAATGGCAAAATTTTATTTGCAGATTGGGACGAAGGTTACCAATCATTAAAATATGCACCACATTCAGATAATGATTTAATCGTTGCAATGAAAGATAATTGTTGGCTTTATTTATATAAAATCATTGCAGACTAACCTCGCTACCCCGCTGGGCTAAGGTTGTAAACAGAAATAGACGAATCGCGTTCGGCGGTCGGCTGTGCCGCCGCCGGACTATCAAATGCAGGCTCAG
>DCDC01000136.1 GCA_002316225.1 Firmicutes bacterium UBA1065
GCTCACGGTTTCGGACACGAATAATTCTAAAGCTCATTCCGGCTAAAAATCCTACAGCTTGCGAACTCGCTCCGCTCAAACAACGCAAGCTGCTTAACGGATTTTTAACCTGCATTCGCTAAGAATTAAATCGTGTCCTGCAAATGTTCGCTTATTATTTTTATTATTTTTTGTACGTATTAAAGTTATATAATTTTATTTTCTTGAAACCGAAAAAATCTGTCATTTTTATAAGCGTTCAGTCCTTGAATTTATTAATTAGTTAAGAACGAAAAGAACCATCCCTGGATTTTTATTTGGTTAAGTCGTCCAAGGTTTTGAAGCTATAGCCCAAGTCCTTCCATTTTGTCAACAGTTCATCCAGTATCTGCCCGTTTGTATCGGAGGTGGAATGAAGCAAAACTACAGCTCCCGGGTGGATGCGGGGTATCAGCTTGCTGAAAGCATATTCTTTCGTAGGTTGTTTATCCCTGTACCAATCAACATAGGCAAGGCTCCAAAATATGGTTTTGTAGCCTAATTCATCAGCCATCCTTAAATTTTCCTCACTGAATTTACCCTGGGGAGGCCGGTAGTATTTTGGCATCTCCTGGCCTGTTATTTCCTTGAATAATTCTTCCAAGGAAGTAAGCTCTTTTGCAAAAGCTTCTTTATCCGAAATGAGGGACATATCCGGATGGTGATAGGTGTGATTGCCTACAATATGGCCTTCCTCAACCATTCTTCTTACAAGGTCCGGCTCCTCCTCCAAATAATGACCTACCAGGAAAAATGCAGCCTTTACATCATGAGCTTTCAAAGTATCCAATATTTTGGGAGTGTTTCCGTTTTCAAATCCTGCGTCAAAGGTAAGATAAATGCACTTTTCATCCGGGTCTCCAACGTAATAGGCATTATATTTTTTCAAAAATTCTTTTCCGGCATTCCCCATGGGGGGTGCTCCCTCTTCATTGAACTTAAGTCCCCAATTTGATACGGTCGTTGAAACCGTAACAGAAAAATGATTAATAAAACCAATAGCCCATAAACCTATAAACAGCAATAATGCAATTAATATCAGCATGAATAATTTCTTGTTTATCCTTAAAACCACATATCTCACCCCTTTATTCATTTATATATATAAAGGGCCTTAATATGTCTAAAAAAATTTCATGTTTAAAAACATTCTTTGACAAACTAGTCCATATACACTATAATATTATGGACATTATATTTCAGAGGAGAGAATATGTTAGAGCATCTTATAAACCTTATAGTTCCTAACATTGCCCATATGCTTGAGCTCATAGGAGTATTCATCATCCTGTACTCGGCAGCAAAGGCATTTATTAAATACGTATTACGTGGCTTCGATTTCGAAGATGAAACAATTAAAATAGAATTATCCCAGGCTTTGGCAATGGCTCTGGAATTCAAGTTAGGGGCGGAAATACTTAAAACCTTAATCATAAGAACCTTAGATGAATTAATAATTCTTGCATCCATCGTTATCCTAAGAGCAGCCTTAACATTTATAATACACTGGGAAATAGAAACATCGAAACGGGGAAGTCACTCCAAAGATGAAAAAAAATCCGAGAATAAAGAATAAAAACAGCAGCAAAATCGGCATATAACACAAAAACCGTTGGAATTTCAACGGTTTTTGTGTTTATAGTTCATTTCAAATATAATAATGTATAATAAATGAAGGAGAAAAGCATGATGTTTCTTTCTTATCTTATAAAATGTGTATAAACCTTTCTTTCATATTCCGGCTTTTGAACTTTTCCTTCGCCGAATTCAATCAACTTTAAGAGCCATACCATATTCTTGCCTAATATTCTCAATATTTGCTTACCTTCCTCGTCCTGCAAAACCTCTTTGGGAGCTCTGCCGTATATAACATTCCAGTAGTTTGATCCGGGTATTACCATTTCGGCATAGGTAAGATAATTATTGAGCTGATTAAAGGCAGGAAGACCTCCGGACCGTCTTACAGCTGCTATTCCCACTCCAACCTTGTGCCTGTACAAGGAATTATTGGCGCTTCCCACATAGATTGCCCTGTCCAGAAATGCTTTCATTTCAGCTGATATATCCGAAAAATGTACCGGTGACCCCAGTATTATTCCATCGGCTTCCTTCATTTTTTGTATCCATTCATTTACATCGTCATCTATGATGCATCTTTCATCCCTTGATTTGAAGCAGTGGTTACATGCAGTACACCCTTTTATGTTCTTATTTCCCACTTGAATTATTTCAACTTCGATATTTTCGGCTATAAGCTGGTCAGCAACAAGCTTTATGGCTTCATAGGTATTCCCTTCTTTTCTTGGGCTTCCGTTAAATGCAACAACCTTCATTTTTACCTCCATGACACCTTGCAGGTTTTTATTTTATATATTCTTATTTTATCTCTCGTTTATCTTAAAATCAAATATTTCAGGCCTGTTGTAATGACCTGTCGGATCCCAGTCATATTTGGCCTGCACTATTTCATTCAAGTCTAATTCGGCTGTAAGAATACCCGGCTTGCCGAATAAGGGACCGGCAAGATATTGACCGAACGGGTTTATTATGCAGCTGCCTCCTCTGCACATGATATCCGGTTGATCCTTAATGTCATCATAATATTTAAGGTCTGTGGGATACATTGATTTCTCAACGTATTGGTTGCTAACAAGTACAAAACATCGCCCTTCAAAAGCTATATGCCTTACCGTTGCCTGGTATGTGTCTCTTTGGTCAGCCGTGGGTATTATATACAGGTTTACTCCCTTCATATATAAAGCCATTCTGGCTAATGGCATATAGTTTTCCCAGCAAATCAATGAGCCCATTTTCCCATATGGAGTATCAACAACTGTTATGGTGGAACCATCATCTTCTCCCCAGATTATCCTTTCAGCCCCTGTCGGTTTTAATTTTCTGTGCCTGCCCAAATATCCTTCAGGGCCAAAAAATAAATTAGTGCAATGGAGGGTTCCGTCAAGCCCCTTTCCGTTTTTCTCAGTCACACCTATGGATAAGTATACTCCCAGTTCCTTTGCTAAATCTTCCAACCTGTCCATTTCGGGACCCGGGACGGCAAGAGCATTATCATAATATCTCTGGTAATCTTCTCTTCCCTCTTTGGTCCTTTCCCCTACAACAGCTCCAAAGGTGAGGCCTCTTGGATAACATGGAATGAAACTTTCCGGAAATACTATGAGCTTAGCGCCTGTGGCAGCAGCTTCCTTTGCCAATTCAACAGTTTTTTCCATGGTTTTTTCCAAATCAAGAATAACGGGTGAATCTTGAACAACAGCAACTTTCAATTTCTTTTCCATACCTTCAGCTCCTTTTTGTAATAGTCGTCATATAAATTATACTGCTTATATTTATAAAAAAGCTCGTCATTCAGTCGAGCTCAGTTACACTTTGTCATAAGTCTGAGTTCGGCATACTGTCGAGCTCTGTAATGTCTATAAGTTTAAAATGCATAAAGCCAATAAGGCACAACGTTCAGGCATTGTATTTACTTCTAAGTATTCCTGATAGGTGTGGTGCCCGCCTCCAACGGGACCTAATCCATCCACACAGGGTATCCCTGCTGCAGCAGCGTGACCTGCATCTGCTTCCCCGCTAACGACGGAATCAAAGGTAAGTCCCAATGACCTTCCCATTTGTTTGATGCTTTCAATTATCTTTTCGGATTCTTTTGTTTTAGTCATCGGAGGAAATGTAATACCTCCGTTTAACTCTATGCTTGTTCCTTCAACACAGGAAATCTTGCATATATCTTTTAATCTTTCAACTACACTTTCCCCTTCCTCTGAGGACATGAATTTAATGTCTACCTTGGCCCGGCAATTGTCTGCAACTGCATTTCCATTAGGATTTCCACCTATAACATATCCTACATTTGCTGTTACCCCTTTTTCTAATTCTGTAAGCTGATGAATCTGAATTATCTTGTAAGCCATCTCCTCTATTGCGCTTATTCCTTTTTTGTATTCGGTTCCTGTATGGGCAGCTCTTCCTTTAATAACTAAATCAAAGTATGCGGCACCTTTTCTTCCTTCCACCAGATCCCCGTTTATGCGGGCAGCCTCTAAGCTGATTGTAAGCCTGCTTTTGGCTGCTTCCTTATATATATATTCTTTGGCAAAAGGAGAACCTTGTTCCTCATCTCCGCTTAAGACAATACTTATATTATCAGGAAGCAGGTTTAATTCCTTTAACAATTTCAAAGAATACACCAAATTTACCAATCCTGATTTCATATCGATTGCCCCGGGACAATTGATAATTCCATCCCTTACAACTGGTGAATCGCATTCTCTTAAGGGGATGGCCATATCCGTATGGCCGATCAAGAGCATAGGTTTTTCTCTTACCTTATAGCGGGCTACCAAGCAGCCTCCTCCATCGGGATTAGCTATTCTCTCCACACTGAAACCCAGCTCTTTCAGCTCTCTTTCCATAATATCGTTAATTTTGTCAATATTTTCAGGAAGATAGGTAAAACTGTTTATGTTCAACATTTCTTCCAGGAGTTCCAACATGGAAGATATTTTTTTTGATGCCAAATCAGCCAGATTCTTAACAATCTCATCTTTCATTAAACAATCTCCCCATGCAAATTTTGCCTAACTTAATACTTTCTTGCCAAATCCGCACCGTGTGTGATAATTCCTATTGTATTTACACTATCAAGGTCTGCAATCGTAAGTGCTTCTTCTATATCCGAGGCATAAGTCAGACCAAGCGTTTCTATATGTTTTTTATTGAATTCTTCGGTTACGACAATTATTTTCGCCATTTCCCTGACTACGGAAACTGTCATGTTGACCGAGGCAGACACTTCATCCTCTATCATACCCTTTTTTATCATTTCATTTAATTCATCCACTGTCCTTACACCTAAACCTACAAATTCAGGATGGCCCGGACAATCTCCTTCCGGTGCGGGAGTGAGCAAAATTACCGTTCCCTTGTCCTTTACCATTGATGCGGCCACGGTCATAGGCTTGCAGCTCTGCCATAAATCATAATAGGCAGGGTAAGAACTGCATATTACGGCGTCAGGCCTGTCTTTTATGTCTACTGCGTAAATTTTTTCCGCTACTTCCACGCAAGCCCTGTGTGCCTTTACTATATCTCCGGCAAAAACCGCAGCTAAACTGCCGTCCGGGTTCAAGACAGTATTTATAATCATTTTTAACCCGGTTTTTCTTGCGATTTCTTCCATTTCCAACCTGACCAAGTTATCCGGATTACCCAATATGTCTTTAAGATGGGTAGCCGCAATTAAATGTGTTTTAGCGGTAGTATCCGCCCCTGACACACCCGGTTGTATCAGCTTGGCCCCGGCGCTCCAACCTGCATATATGTGGGGTATAACATTGCCTATAGCTATGCTTATATCACTCTCATAATATATCTTATTAACTTTTATGGGTACACCTGAAGGAGTTTCACCTACATATACCAGGCTGTCCTCATCATACCACTTGTGATTTATTACTTTTATTCTGTTAAAAATTGCTTCGCCGACTTTTTGCCTGCATTCCTCAGGGCTCATTTCCCGGTGGGTTCCCAAAGCTACCAGTATGGTTATTTGTTCATCCCTGACACCCGCTTTATTTAATTTATCAACTAAAACAGGCAGTATTAAATTTACGGGTGTCACCCTGGTAAAATCATCTATGATGATAACAGTATTTTTGCCGTATTTATCAACCAGTTGAGATATGGTCATGCAATCTATGGGATTATCAATTGCTTTTTCTATCTCATTGCTTACATCGCTTATTGGCTTTACCTGTTTAGGCGAAGCAGTCCAAACAATTTTTTCTTCAGGCAAATTAATCTCAACCAGGTCCTCGCCATAATGTAGCCTAATAGTTTTATTCACTTTATTCCTCCACATCATCGATATTTCTTTCTACCATTTCAAGATGCTTTCTCATCACATCTCCTGCTTTTTCAGGGTCCTTGTCCCTGATCGCTTCATAAATTTCCTGGTGTCCTGCATATGAAATATCATCCATATTTTTTATTTTTACTACTTTGATATGGTTCATTTTCAACAATTGTCTTATGGAAAGTATTGTTTCATACAGAATACTGTTCCCTGCCATTTTGGCTATCGTTAAGTGAAAATTAAAATCATCCTTGACAAAGGATTTACGAGATTTAATTTTTAATCTCATGTTCATCAAAATACTTTTCAACTTGTCTATATCTTCTTCACTGCCCCGGATTGCAGCTAATTTTGCCAATTCAACTTCAATAACCTTTCGGGCTTCTATTGTATCTCTCAATTCTCTTTTCTTTATCAAGAACTTAGAAGACAGTTCTTCCCTGTAAACAGGACATGCATTTTGGACCAAAAATGTTCCCTTTCCGGGTCTTATTTCAACTAATCCCATGGAAGCCAAGGCCCTCATTGCCTCTCTTACACTTGCCCTGCTTACGCCGAAATTGCTGGCCAGCACTCTTTCAGAAGGCAGTTGATCCCCGGGTTTATAACTTCCTAAAACTAACTGTTCTATGATTTGATCTATTATCATCTCGGCTATGGTCGCCTTTTTTAATTCGGTCAGCATTTGTGCCACCCTCCCCCATTATTTTTATAAAGTCGGCCCTATTCTGTTGATTGAAAACTCTTCTACTCCAAGTATTTCACATTTTGTCTGTTTTCCATTAATTACTTCCACAGCCATATTATAGATCATTCCGGCTATTTCTTCAACAGTTTTACTTCCGTTAATTATGAGACCTGCGTTGATATCTATGAAGTCGCTTACCTTTTTATAGTTCTCATCGTTTCCGCATACCTTAATTACGGGTGCGATGGGGGATCCGGTAGGAGTACCAAGTCCTGTTGTAAATATGCATAATTGACAACCGCCTGCAATCATACCGCTTATGGACTCAATGTCATTACCGGGCGTATCCATTATTACAAGACCCTTTTGTTTTGGTCTTTCGGCATATTCCACTACTTCCTTAACTATGGAAGTACCTGCCTTATATATACATCCCAAAGATTTTTCCTCTATGGTGGTTAAGCCCCCTCTTATGTTACCGGGTGAAGGGTTGGCACCTGTTATGGACACTCCCATATCTAAAACTCGTTTTTCCATTCTTTTTACGATTTCATCCAGTTTTAAGGCAACCTCTTCATTTATGGCCCGCCTTTCAAGAATATGTTCGGCCCCTATCAATTCGGTTGTTTCTGACAGAACGGTGGTGGCACCTTCCTTAAAAAATAAATCACTTGCCGCTCCTAAGGCCGGATTGGCAGAAATACCTGAAGTCGTATCAGACCCGCCGCATTCCAAACCGATCATCAGGTCTTCGAACTTCATTTCTTCCCTTTGAAGATCCTTTATTTGCTTGTAGATTTCTTTCCCTAGTTCTGTGCCCTTTTCAACCGATGAAACAAAACCGCCAGACTCTTGAATTACAAGATAGTGTACCGGTTTTCCGGAAGATTTGATTTTTTCTGCCAATTCTTCCGCCTGAACCGTTTCGCATCCCAAACCTACGACTACTGCTCCTCCAACATTGGGATTTAATCCAAAACCTGCCAAGGTCCTGAAGGTTTGGGCTGCATCAGGCTCCAATTGGGCACAACCATGTTGATGAGGAATAACTTTTGCACCGGGTATATTATTGGCAATTCTCCTGGCTACTTCATTGGCGCAGATAACTGTCGGTATAATCAAAAGATAATTCCTAATTCCAAATAACCCGTCAGGCCGCTTGTATCCGTATAACTTCACGCTTTTCACCTCTTTTTTCATCTATGCTCTCATACCTTTTACATTATGAACATGTACATGGTCCCCAATGTTGATATCTTCGGTTGCCATCCCTATTACTTCCCCGTATTTTATCACGTCTTCACCTTTTTTAATATTGGCTATGGCAACCTTGTGACCAAAAGGTATAAATGATTTGGCTATATAGGATTCATTGAAAATATCAAACTTTGCGCCTTCGGGCAAGTCTTTGATTACAACGGCAACATTATCTTTGTCATTAATCAAATGAATATATTTAGCAGACACCCTTAGCTCCTCCCAAATAGCTGTTCATTAAGTTTTTATCTTTAGTTATTTCTTCACTTGGACCTGATAATACTATATCTCCTACGCACAAAACATAAGCATAATGACAAACGCTCAGGGCTATGTTTGCATTTTGTTCAATCAAGAGTATTGTTGTTCCGTTTTTATTGATTTCCTCAATCTTATCAAAAATACCATCCACAATGATGGGGGCTAATCCCAATGAAGGTTCATCAAGCATCAGGATTTTCGGATTGGACATAAGTCCTCTTCCTATAACCAGCATCTGCTGTTCTCCGCCGCTCATGGTACCTGCCATTTGGTTCCTTCGTTCTGCAAGTCTGGGGAAAAGGGTATATATTTGCTCTATATTTCTTTTAACTACATCCTTCTTAAAATTAACATATGCACCTATTTTTAAATTTTCTTCCACCGTTAAGCCGGGAAATACCTCTCTTCCTTCAGGTACGTGTGATACACCTAATTTCATGATTTTTTCCGGAGTTAATCCGTTAAGAGGCTTACCTTCAAGTTCAATAGTACCGAAATCAGGTTTTACCAGCCCGGATATAGCTTTCAGAGTCGTGGATTTTCCGGCACCATTTGCACCCAACAAAGCTACAATTTTACCCTTAGGCACATCAATGTTAATTTTGTGCAAAACAGGGTGAACTCCACCGTAGGATACTACAAGGTCTTTAATTTTCAGCATTTTTATCTCCCCTTCCTGTACCTAAATATGCTTCGATTACTAAAGGATTGTTGGTACATTCTGCAAATGTGCCTTCTGCAATCTTCTTGCCATGATCCAACACATAAACTCTTTCGGCCAACCCCTGGACAAATTCCATTTCATGCTCGATTAACAGGATAGAAATGCCCTTTTGGTTAATTTTCTTTACAATCTGTACCAATTCTCTTGATTCGGTATTGTTTAGTCCGGCTGCCGGCTCATCCAAAAGAAGGAGCTTTGGTTTAGCCATTAAGGCCCTGCCTATCTCAAGGATTTTTTTCTGTCCGTAAGGAATATTGCCTATATATTCATCCTTGATGGATAGAAGTCCTATAAAATCCAATACTTCTTCGATTTCTTCCCTGACTTGTTTCAGTTCTTCTTTTTCTCTTCTGGTTTTTAATATAATGTCAAAAATATTCAACTTGCTGTTAACGTGGTGACCTAACCAAACATTGTCAAAAACAGTCTGGGAATTGATAAGTCTTATATTTTGAAATGTACGTCCGATACCTTTTTCAACAATGGTATGGGGAGCCATTCCCTGGATTTCTTCCCCGTTAAAAATTATCTTTCCTTCTTCAGGTTTATATACACCGGTAATAACGTTCAATACTGTTGTCTTTCCGGATCCGTTAGGCCCGATCAAACCTACAACCTGACCTTCTTTCACTTCAAGTTCTACTCCGTCTACTGCCGTTATACCTCCAAACCTCTTCACTGCTTTATCTACTTTCAGAAGCGAACTCATTATTCCACCACCTCGCTGCTTTTTTTAAAATTAAGTTTTGAAAATATCTTTTTAATGTCCAATACCTTGTAAAATCTGATATAAATTAAGAGAATCAAACCGTAAATAACCATCCTGTAATCAGCCAAGAACCTCAATACTTCCGGCAATGCCGTTACCAATAGGGCGCTCAGGAAGCCACCGGTGGTGCTGGTCATACCTCCCATTACAACCATCAATAAGTAAGTGGAGCTAATTTCGAAAGTAAAGGAGTCCGGATTTAAATAACCTGTTAAATTGGCAAAGAAAACACCCGATACACCGGCAAAAATAGAAGAAATAACAAAAGACAACAATTTATATTTTTTAACATCAACCCCTATTATTTCTGCCGCAACTTCGTCATCCCTGATTGCCTTAAAGGCTAACCCTATGTGGGATTTATTTATACGCAATGTTACTATGGCGAATATCAACACGACAACCAGCATGAAATAATACAGGTAAACACCTGAAAACAAGGGTTTTATGCCTTTTAGTCCGAAAGGTCCTCCCGTAAAATCCACGGCATTAAGTATCAGGATCCTTACAATTTCTCCAAATGCAATGGTATTTACCACCAAAAAAGGTCCTCTCAGCTTAAATGACGGAATTGCAAGCAACATACCTACCAGACCTGTTACTACGGGGGCTAGAATCAATGAAATCCATGGCGAAAAACCATAGTTTTTAACCGTAATTGCATAGAAGTATGCGCCTACCGCAACCAAACCCGCATGTCCCAATGAAAGTTGCCCCGTAAATCCAAGCAAAATAACCAAGCTTAATACAACTAAGGCATTTTGCATACCTCTTTCCACTATATAGAATTGGTAGTTCGGTAAACCAAATACAGGCAGAAGACCAACCACAATAAATGCCAAATAAATAAAGTTATCTTTTAAAATTTTCAAAGCCTTGTTCATGTCGTCACCCCTTTATACTTTTTCGGAAATTTCTATTCTGAATATTCCGCCAGGTCTGATTTGGAGAATAATCATCATCATCAAGAAAATAAATACGTCTTTGTATGTTGAAGTGATGAATGTTGAAAACAGAACTTCCGAAATACCTACAATCAATCCGCCTACCAAGGCACCGCTGAAACTGCCCAAGCCTCCTATTAATACTGCTGCGAAAGCTTTAATGGACAATAAGCTTCCCATCTCGGGAATCAATGGCAAGATTGGTCCGGTCAATACTCCTGCAATACTGGCCAGGCATGTACTTAATAAAAAGGTATAAGAAACCAATTGCTCAACCTTAATACCCATCAAGGAAGAAACTACGGGTTTTTGTGCAACTGCTCTCATTGCAATACCCATGACCGTTTTACGCAAAAACAATTGCAGCAATACGACCAGGATAATTACTATTACAATGTTTACTATCTGATAAGGCATTATTATAGCATCACCTATTAAAATCGGTTTGCTGCCAAAGGGATTGTCGAATCTTTGAGCCGAAGGCCCCCATATATTTAAGATAGCGTTCCTTATAACCACTGAAAGCGCAACCGTACCGATCAAAATCAATTGAGGGTTGAGTTTTTGATTTATCATGGGATAAAAATAGCTTCTGCTCAGGAAAAATCCCATTGTTCCCATCACCACAATAGCGAGGGCAAAACCTACCCAGTAAGGTAATTTTAACGCTACTACGGTAAATGTAAGCATGAAATACCCACCAAGCGTTAATAAGTCTCCCTGGGAAAAATTGAACAAGCCCGATGCATTCCATATTAAGGACACGGCAAGAGCTGCCAATGCATATATGAGACCCATGTTGATTCCTTGAATTATTAGCTGTACAAATGTGCCTAAAGACATTTTTGCTCTCCTTTCTTAAACCGGGAGAAGATTTAGAATCTTCTCCCTGATTTGCATATTAATCAAAGTACTCTTCGTATCTCAGCACGTGCCATTTGCCATCCTTGAATTGTTGTGTATACATATGGTGTACTAAGTTACCTTCTTCATCACATTTATAATGTCCAAGAGCTCCCTGGTAATCCAATTTCAAAAGTTCCTGATGTACTGCTTCCCTGTCCAGACCAACTCTGCTTACTATATCAGCTATAATGTAAACACTGTCATAATGGTTAGTATGTGAACCTGATATTGTCTGTTTGAAAGTAGTTTCATATTTTTCTACGAAATCAGCAAATTGCGGGTCGCCAGGTGACAATGTCGTTGATGCAACCATTCCGTCAAAGTTTTCAGGACCTGCCAAATCAACGGCTGCCGGGTCAGTAGCTGCTCTTTCGCTGAATACAGGGATATCTCCCATTCCTAATTCAGTTCTTTGACGTGTAATCTTACCTACTTCAGGAGTATATGCATAGATGAATATAGCATCCGGGTTCGAATTCTTGATTTCTATCAGCTGAGCCGAGAAGTCCTGGTCACCATCGTTGAATGTTTGAACTGTTACAGGCTCGATACCGTATTCCTGCATTGGTTTTAAGGTAGCATCCCAGTTTGCTTTTGAATAGTCATTTAAACCGTATATTACAGCAGGTCTCTTAACACCGAAATCTTCAATAGCTGTTTTTACCAGTAGTGGTATCCAGTATTCGGAAGAAATCTGCATTCTGAAGGTGTAAGGATTTCCTAACCTTGTTGTCTGTGCGCTTGTACCATCGGTAATAGTAGGAATCTTAGCTTCTTTCCACAAAGGTTCAGCAGCCAAAACGCCACCGCTTCTGTTAGGTCCCAGCATAGCTATAGGATTTAAGGAAATCGCTTTTTGGCATGCTTCGATAGCCTGTGCTGAGTTTGATGTTTCGTCTACAGCTACATAGTTAATCTTTGCCTTTGTTCCATCAGGTAATGTAACTCCACCGGCTGCATTGATTTCATCAGCAGCTAATTGAGCAGAGTTTCGAATTATTACACCGTAAGATGATGCAGATCCTGTTAAAGGAACCATGTGTGCAATTGTAATAACTTTCTCTTCGGAATCTGCTTGTCCGCTGGAACCTGGAGCCGGAGTCTCCTTAGAACAACCAACCAAAGCAACGAATAAAAGTAAAACTACTAGCATTAAAGAAACGTTTTTTTTCATATTACCCTCCATTTAAATTTTTTTAATAATTTCTGATGCTAAGTAATTCTATCAACTAAGTTATCTCATCCTAATACTCTCCCACCTTTCTATTCATGGTGTATATATGGCAATGTATAAATTGCGGCAGGAAGTTATATTTTAAATACGTCAATTGCACTCTTTCTGCGGTATAACTGCCATACCGCAATTTAAAACATTACCAGTATTATATTATTGATGGATAACCAAGTCATTTATTATTACCAAATAAGGATTAGCAGACCCTTAATTGGAATAATACTTATTTAATGATACTTTCGGCAATTTCTTTAA
>DCDC01000086.1 GCA_002316225.1 Firmicutes bacterium UBA1065
AGCTCAGCTTCTGTTCCAAGTTTTTCAACGATCTTAGAGGAATTTGATTGAGTTTTGCTATTATAAACAGATTTAATTACATAGAGTGAAGCAGCATTTTTAGATTTAGTTACCTTAAGTCTCATTTTAATATCGCCTCCTAATACTTATATTATATCACAGTGCGATAAAGTGCGATAGTCTATTTTTGAAAATTTGACAAAAAAATAAGCCTGTAGCTAGGCTTTTGGGGATTTTTTCTTTATTCAACTGTCAAACACCCGAGCAGTTCCGGAAACATCCGGGTTCTTCCTCACGGTGAAATCATGAAGGAAGATTAAGCCATGGCATAAATTACAGATAAACTTTATTGAGCCTTTGTAGTAAGATGTTACCCATAGATAATGAAAAGTGGGGTTATACTAAATGGGTAAGAAATTATACAAAGGGAGCTTTTTCAAACATTTTATAATAATATATGATCCACGGCAGGAAGGGAAAGTCCGGCATAAATTGATAGATATACTGTTCATCGCTGTAGCTGCTAGCATATGCTACTGCAACGAGTGGCTGGACATGGAAGACTGGGCTACACAAAACGAAGAATGGCTACGTCAGTACTTAGAACTTCCCAACGGAATTCCTTCATGGTATACGATAAAACGAGTTTTTGATGTAATAGACCCTAAGCAGTTTGAAAAGTGCTTTGCGGGTTGGGTAAGGCAAATCACCAAAATGAAAGAAGGTACTGTTGTAGCCATAGATGGTAAGACAATGCGGGGCACTGATGATGAGAAATCGGGTAAAAGAGCTGTTCATATTGTTAGTGCGTGGTGCAGTGAGAACAATCTTGTTATGGGACAGGTAAAAACGAAAGACAAGAGTAATGAAATTACTGCGATTCCTGAACTTTTGGATTTACTGCTTATAAAAGGTGCAATTGTGACTATAGATGCTATGGGTTGTCAAAAAGACATAGCAACAAAAATAGCGAAGACCAAAAAAGCTGACTATGTTTTATCGCTCAAAGAAAACCATCCCCTATTGCATGAGGAAGTTGAAGCATACTTTAAAGACGCAGAACAAAATGATTTTCAAGGCATAGGGCATTACCGCACATTAGATAAAGGACATGGACGAATAGAAGATAGGAAGTACTATTATTCTACGGACATTAAATGGATGGATGCACGTAAAGATTGGACAAAGCTTACTGGAATAGGAATGGTCATTCGCAGGTGTGAAAAAAAGGGTAAAGTGACAGAAGAGCGTGCATACCATTTGAGCAGTGTCGCAACAGTTGAAGAATATGCAAGCGGAGTACGAAAGCACTGGGGTGTAGAGAGCATGCATTGGAGCCTGGATGTTACATTTAGAGAAGATGCCAACAGGACCAGAACTGGGCAAGCTCCACAAAACTTAGCGTTACTGAAGAGAATGTCGATGAATATGGTGAAAAAAGATCAAGAAAGATACCCTAAAAGAAGTTTGAGGTCCAGACGTTTTCTTGCCTCTTTAAAAAAGGACTATCTTGAGTATATATTTGATATAAACTTTAGATAAAATGCTATAGAAAATTACGTCTAAAATTACTGGGCATATCCTGTGAAGGACCGCCTGGTTAGCAAGGGCATGAACATGCAATAGATAGAGGTAACCTCGGACGTTTCACACGCCATATCTTAGTAATCCCGGGGGCATTTCTTAAAAAATGATTTTCTTGCCTGAATATTAAATGCTGAAATGGCATTTTTAAAAAATTCTCGAAAGAGGATATTGGCAGATGAAGGGTTCATGCTTTTACCGTGAACTCTCCTAGAAAAATAATTGATATATACATTTTCTTATTATATAATATCACAGATAATGAAATAGGAGGTGTAGTTTATGAAAAATGTAAAAACATTTAGAAACCTAATTATATTAGTGTTGATACTTTCTTTAGGAATTAATATTTTTTTGTATGTAAAATATAGTTATCTAAAAAACACTATGGTTGAGATTGAGAGAGTTACAATGAATTTATATTGTAGTGAATTTAGGCATATATCTAACAGTAGTTTTAAGGTTTTATCTGAAGATAAATTATCTGAATCATTAGATAAAATTAATTTGGTAACTGCATATGTACATTCTATTGCGGAAGTTCGTAGGTCATCTGCAGTACATACGTTAGACAGAATTGCGTTTAATTTGAAAATACAGATAGAGATGTTACAAATGTTTGTTAAAAAGCGTGGAGTGGAGAATAAATTAGCTAAAGACCTTCATAGTACTTTTATTAAAGAGCTTGAAGATGTAATAGATATTATTGAGGAGCATTCCTGTAATCAAAAATAGTGGACTTTGAAAAAAGAAGACCAAACCTGTAAAATTAAATTGTGGTTGTTAACCGACAGAAAACGCCACAAAATTAAATTAACAGGAGGCCTTCCATATGAAGTATAACCAAAATCAAAAGATTTCGCAAATCACAGAAAAGACACTAGTTGTTGGAGTGGATATTGCCAAGAAGGTTCATTATGCCCGCGCTTTTGACTGGCGAGGTATCGAATATGGTGCCGTCATTCATTTCAAGGCGAATGGAAGCGGCTTTGAGGAATTTTTGAAATGGATGGAAAACATCCGTGAAAAATATGGAATGATTAAGGTCATCATCGGACTGGAACCAACAGGGCATTACTGGTATACATTTGCGCAAGCAGTACTTGAGAAGAGAATACTTGTGGTTCAGGTAAACCCATACCACGTGAAGAAGTCAAAAGAACTGGATGACAACAATCCCAGCAAGAGTGACCGAAAGGATCCTAAAACCATCGCGATGCTGGTGAAGGATGGACGATATCAAATACCCTATATTCCGAAGGGAATTTATGCAGAACTCAGAAATATCAACAATCTACGGGAAGAATTCCTGAAGAAGATATGGAGTGTTAAAAACAAGATCATCCGCTGGATTGATATGTACTTCCCAAATTTCTTCAAGGTCTTCGGCAACTGGGAAGGGAAAACAGCTTTGAAAACACTGGAGAAATTCGGCCTGCCTGAGAATATTGTCAAAGCCAGTGCTGAAGAAGTGTTGAGCATATGGCGTGAAGATGTCAAGCGAGGGGTAGGAATCAAGCGAGCTGAAAAATTGCTTGAGGAGGCAAAAGCCAGTGTCGGTGTCCGGGAGGGTCTGATTTCAGCAAAATACCATATGACTTTGTTGCTACAGGAGTACAGGGAACTCAGAAGAGTTCTGGATGAAATCGAAGAGAAAATGGAGACATTAGTACTCGAAATACCTGGTGCAATGAACATCATTGAAATGAAAGGTATTGGTATCAAAACCGTAGCTGGATTTTTTGCTGAAGTTGGTGATATCACACGTTTTAACCATCCGAAGCAGATCATTAAACTGGCAAGATCGTTGAAAAACTTGGAACAGAAGCTGA
>DCDC01000143.1 GCA_002316225.1 Firmicutes bacterium UBA1065
TTATTTTTTACGACAGAGTTCAGCTCACTGCCCACATAACGGGCCGGCTTTTCAACCTTTAAAAGGTACCTGTCAAGTTTTTTTATGTCTATCATTTCAATTTCCCTTCAATTTCCTGAAATACCATGATATTTTAACACAATATACCTTTGTTGACAACTTATAATTATTATATGATACTTATGTATTATTAATAAAAAAACAATATTTAAAAGTACTTTACTGCAAATATTGCCAATAATAATTTGTGGTGAAATAAAGTTCTTTTGTTTTTTACTGAGCCTGTCAGAAAAAATACCAGGGCAATTTAGTACATAATAATATAATTATACCATAAATATTGAATCAAATCAAAATTCCAACCATTGTCATTGCTATGAATATCCCATAATGTCATTCTGAGGGCTTTAGCCCGAAGGATCTCTTGGGATCCTTCGCTTGCGCTCAGGATGACAAAGCGTATGGGCAGTCACAATGACATTATTAAAATTTCATTGAATTAGGAAAAAAAGTGTTGTAAAATTAAAACAATTGATTTTAGAGAGGTTAACAAAAATGAACTACGAAGAAGCATTGGAATTTATTCATTCAACATATAGATTCGGTTCAAAATTAGGTCTTGAAAGAATTAAAAGGTTGATGGAATTATTGGGTAATCCCCAGAACTCTTACAATATAATCCATGTGGCCGGAACAAACGGTAAGGGATCAACATGCGCCTTGATTCATGATGTGCTCATGGAAGCAGGCTATAAAACCGGCTTGTTCATAAGCCCCTACCTGGAAGAATTTACGGAAAGAATTCAAATAAACAAACAGCATATTGATAAAGATTCATTGGCATGGATAACCGGAACAGTTAAAGAAAAAGTCCGGGTTTTGCTTTCCGAGGGATATGACCATCCCACCGAATTTGAGATCGTTACGGCCATAGGCTTTAAATATTTTCAGGAGCAGGCTATAGATTTTTTGGTGCTTGAAGTGGGATTGGGAGGAAGGTTTGATGCAACCAATGTGATTGAACACCCACTGGCTTGTGTCATAAGCTCCATAAGCTACGACCACATGGAGCAGCTTGGAGATACCTTGGAAAAAATAGCTTTTGAAAAAGCAGGCATTATCAAGGAAGGGGTCCCGGTTGCAGTCTACCCCCAGGCCGATAATATAAAAAATGTTATAAAGGATCTAGCAAGGTCAAAGAATGCACCTATGTATGAAGCCGATAAGAATAGTATTGAAAAAATAAGCTCAGATATTACTGGACAAAGGTTTAAATATCTGAAGAGAGATGTTTTTGACCTGCCTGAAATCAAGATAAATTTACTGGGAGACCACCAGCTCCTTAACTCCGTCACTGCCCTTGCTGCCCTGGAAATAATAAAAAAGAAAGGCTTTAACATAAGCTCGGAAAGCATTATGAAGGGTTTTTCAAACTGCAGATTTCCGGGGAGATTTGAAGTTTTAAATAAGAACCCCCTGATTATCCTTGACGGCGGCCACAATATTGATGGTATAAGCAGCTTTACAAAAACATTAAGGGAACATTTCAAGGATAAAATAACCTTTTTCTTTGGCATCCTGAAAGACAAAAACCCGGAAGAAGCCTTGAAATTAATATTGCCCCTGGCAAAAGAAATCTACACTTTGACTCCCTTTAGCCCAAGGGCATTGAAAGCTGAAGAATTAGCAGAATTAATAAAAAAACAGGCAAATATAAAAGTTATCCCTTTGGATAACTACGAAGATATACTGCATGTAATCAAAAATGCAGGCAAAAATGAAATAATGGCCTTTTCAGGCTCCTTGTACATGATTGGCAGCGTCAGGACACTGCTCAGAAATAACGGTTTGGCTGATAACCTGTAAAGATATGAGATTCATCCTGAGCGCAAGCTAAGGACCTCATCAAAAATCTATCAGGCCTAAGCTGATTTTTATGCAATCATCCACCTCTGCCATGAGGTTTTTGTCAAAATGTCCTATTTTTTCTTTAAGCCTCTTTTTATCTATCGTGCGTATTTGCTCAAGCAGCACGACAGAGTCCTTAGGAAGGCTGAAATCCTCAGAACTTATTTCAATATGAGTAGGCAGCTTAGCCTTGTTGATCTGAGATGTGATTGCTGATACAATCACAGTAGGACTATATCTATTCCCAATATCATTCTGTATTACTAATACCGGTCTTATGCCCCCCTGTTCAGAACCAATTACGGGGCTCAGATCGGCATAGTATACATCTCCCCTTTTAACAATCAAACTATTCACTTCCTAATAATTTAGTTTCATAGCTTAAAAAGTCTTCATAGTCCCCTTCTGAGTATTCTTCAGTTATGCTCTTGTTGATTTTACTCATTTCCAAATAACCGGCCTTCATCTTGTTCCTGATTTCAAGCTTTCTTTTTTCAATCAGATAAAACCTGATTGACTTTCTTATAAAATCACTTCTGTTTGTTCCTTCTTCTTTTACCGCATTATCCAATTCCCTCAATAAGTTTTCAGGGATTGAAATAAGTACTTTTTTATTCTCCGCCAAGATACACACCTCACAATTGCACAGTTATAATATATTTTAACACAAGGATAATATAAGTTGTATGGTAAGATTTGTATTATTCGTTAATAATTAATAATATTATTCCTCAATTTTTATTGTTTCATACTCTATAGCTTTTACCAATTTATCTTTGTTATAAATATGAATCGTTTTTGGAAGGAGGGTTTCTTTGCTGAAGTTCAAAACATGCTTGTATTCTCCGTCCCAGTATATCAATTCTTCCGGTATTTCTTCCAAAACATCAAATTTTCCGAAATCAAAATCATATATAAGGCTGTCGTTAATCCTGAAATCTTCGATTGTCACGCTGCTTTCGGGAAATTTGTCATTGTTTAATATACACCTGTTTCCGGAAACAAAGGCATAATTCCATGCTTCATTTTCCGATTCCGTTCTGATGCTGTAATTCCCGTCCCTGCATATAATATTGACCTTATATTCATTTTCCGTTTTGTCCGTATAAACCTTCATCAAGGCTTCACATGAATAATTAACAGGCATTATAAAGGGTTTTTGGCCTGAAGAACAAGCACTCAAAAGAACCACCAATATCAAAAGCAAGGCTGCCAATCTCATATCAAACCAACTTTCATCAAAATGAACATGAAGGTGTGTCCCCCTACCTCTTATTAGGGACATTCCTTTAATTACATTTTATGATGATATCCTTAAATATATGCATAAATCTCATTCTGCTATGCATTGGGCGATAGCGTACTCCCTGGTATGGGATATGGAAATGTGGATTCTTTCAATATTGAGCTCTTCTGACTTCTTTAATGCCTTGCCCGATAAAAGGACACAGGGTTTTCCCTTATCATCCTTTAATATTTCAATCTGCCGCGGACCAAAGTTAAAAAAACCGGTACCAAGGCATTTAGCCACCGCTTCTTTTGCCGCAAACATTCCGGCAGCCGTCTGGGGATTGAATTTCCTTGACTTTAAATATTCCAATTCTCTTTCGGAATATATTCTTTCAAGAAATCCCTCACAATCCAGGTTCTTTTGTATTCTTTTTATTTCCGTAATATCTATTCCCGTACCTTTAATCATAAGCTAATCCTTTAAGGTGTGCCCCCCTTTCTTCATAAAAATTGATTGACAAAGAGCTTTTTGTATATAATAATTATAATAAATGTTTACTTACATTACAATTCCAATTATTTAACCTATTATACAAAGGAGTACATTATGAAAAATGTAACTGTAGTTTCTCACCCCCTGATTCAGCATAAACTCACAATGCTGAGAGATAAAAACACACCCCCCAAGGATTTCAGAGAATTAGTTAGAGAAATTTCAATGCTTATGGCATATGAGGTAACAAGAAGCCTGCCTCTGAAAGATATCGATATAGAAACCCCCATGGCTAAAACCGTTGGCAAAGTATTATCCGGAGAAGACATTGCAATTGTTCCGGTTTTAAGAGCAGGACTGGGCATGGTGGACGGAATGCTTGATTTGATCCCTAATGCAAAGATAGGCCACATCGGCTTGTACAGGAATGAAGAAACCCTCCAGCCGGTTGAGTACTACTGCAAGCTGCCGGCAGATATCGAGCACAGGTTAGTCATAATTACTGAGCCAATGCTGTCAACGGGAGGTTCAATGATTGGGGCCTTATCAATGCTGAAAAAGAGAGGAGCCAAAAAAATAAAATCAATCCATTTGGTATGTGCTCCGGAAGGTTTGAAAAGAGTCACGGAAGCCCATCCGGATGTTGAAATTTATACGGCTGCCATAGATGAAAGATATGATGAAACAGGCTATATAATACCGGGCTTGGGAGACGCCGGAGACAGATTATTCGGCACCAAGTGAGCAGACAACCCAAATCTATGATTTGGTGTTGGTCGCTCATCCTGAGCGCAGCGAAGGATCCACAGACAACCCACTTTGTCATCCTGAGCGCAGCGAAGGATCCCATGGGATTCTTCGGGCCAAGCCCTCAGAATGACACTACATCTGCAGACAAGCCAATGACATGCAGACACGGAGGAGCAATGAGACATATTTTTATTATAAATCCCATTGCAGGCAATGGAAAATTACAAGATAAATTATTTAAAACAATAGACCTTGAATTAAAGGGCAAAGAAACAGATTACGAGATATATATCACTAAATCCAAAGAAGATACAAGAAACTTTGCCCGGCATAAATGCCAGGAAGGTAAACCGGCCGTATTGTATTCATGCGGCGGTGACGGAACCCTCCATGAAATAATTAACGGGGCCTTCGGATATACAAACGTGAGTGTCGGCGTTATTCCGGTAGGGTCCGGTAATGATTTCATTAAGAATTTTACGAACCCGGTTTATTTCAGTGATATTAACCTGCAGATTAAAGGCCAAAGCATAGAACTGGATTTATTAAAGGCTAACGATGAATATGTGGCTACAGTACTAAACATCGGTTTAGATGCCGATGTTGCCTTTAACATGAATAAATTTAAAAAAATTCCCTTTATTAAGGGACCGACCAAATACTATCTTTCAATTTTTTATTCATTAGCCGGTAAATTGGGAAAACAAATTGAAGTTATAACAGACAAGAATGTTATAAGAGGCACATTTCTTATAGGGGTTGTAGCAAACGGCCAGTATTACGGCGGAGGATACAAGTGCGCTCCCCTGGCAGAACTAAACGACGGTATCCTTGACCTTTGCTTTGTAGAAAACATTTCAAGGCTTAAGATAGTTAACCTGCTTGGAAGCTACAAAAAGGGAGAGCATTTGGAAAATCCACAAATAAACAAGTATTTGACATATGACAAGTTTAAATCTGCCTTGATTATATTTAAGGAACCTACCAATGTATGCATGGATGGCGATAAATATATCTACAATGAAATAAATGTTTCAACAGAAAAAAACGCCTTGAAAGTCTGGCTTCCAAAAGGCGTTCAATATTGTAATTCCGAGCATCTTTGTCATCCTGAGCAAAGTGAAGGATCTTATTAAATGATGGGATTCTTCAC
>DCDC01000112.1 GCA_002316225.1 Firmicutes bacterium UBA1065
GCTTGATATTTTTATTATTATTTTTAATTTTTAAATGATAATTAAAATTATTTTTCGGCAAATAAGAAGTTCAGAAAAATCTGAACTTGTTTAAAAAGCATTTTCTATGTGGTTTATTTCCCTAATGTCCAATATTATTTCAATGACATCAAACTGGCAGGGGAAATCATCCTTCCCTTGAAGCATGAAATAATACCTGGCCGCCCTTCTCAACTTATTTTGCTTAAGAGGTGTCACTGCCTCCCTGGGGTAGCCGTGGTCCTTGTTTTCCCTGCCTTTTACTTCAACAAAGTGGAGCCTGCCATCCTTATGGGCAATAATATCTATTTCTCCGAACTTGCTTATGAAGTTTAGCTCCAATATTTTATATCCCTTTTCCAGCAAGTATTCTTCGGCAATTCTTTCATATTGATAACCTTTATTCTTTTTATACATGGCCATTTATTATTTTTTTATGGTTCCTAAAATTCCTCTAATCAGCGTCCGTCCCACTTCTCTTCCTATGGCATTCATGGCAGAATTAGCTACCTTCTCCATAGGATTCAGACGGGTGGATGCCTTCTTAAGGCTCTTTTCCAACTCTTTTCTTTGCTTTTCCCTTTCTCTTTCTTCCGCCTTAAGCCTTTTTTCTTCTTCCCTGGCTTCCATCTTAAGTCGCTTTTCTTCCTCTAATCTTTGAAGTTCAAGGAGTCCTTCCTCCCTTTTCCTCTCATAATTTTCCATAAGCATTTCATAAGCTGATTCCCTGTCAACCGCCTTGTAATACTTCTTATAGACAGGAGTGGTGACGATTATTTGATTTCTCAGCATATCGTCTATAGTACCGAACTTGCTTTGTGGAGGAAGTATAAAGGCACGTTCAACCACGGAGGGAATCCCTTTTTCGTCAAGGCATGAAATAAGAGCCTCTCCCGTTCCAAGCTGGGTTATTGCTTCCAAGGTATCGAATTCAGGATTTTCACGGAAGGTTTCTGCAGCCGTAACAACCTTCTTCCTTTCAGCAGGTGTATATGCCCTTAAGGCGTGCTGAATCCTGTTACCTAATTGAGATAGTATATCACCAGGCACATCCGTGGGGTTTTGCGTTACAAAATAAACCCCTACTCCCTTGGAACGGATTAAACGAACCACCAGTTCAATTTTATCAAGGAGCTGTTTTGAGGCATCGTCAAAAAGAAGGTGGGCTTCATCAAAGAAAAATACCATTTTTGGTTTTTCCAAATCTCCTTCTTCAGGAAGGTTTTCATACAATTCAGACAGCATCCACAAAAGGAAGGTAGAGTATAACAAGGGATTCAGGAATAATTTTGCACAGTGGAGAACATTTATTATTCCTCGTCCGTCAGCCGAAGTTTTTATCCAGTCCATGATATCCAATGCGGGCTCCCCGAAGAAAAGGTCGCCGCCCTGGTCTTCCAGGGTCAAGAGGCTTCTTAGAATAGCCCCCAGGCTTTGGGATGATATGTTGCCGTATTTCATTCTGAATTCACCGGAATTATCACCTACATACCTGACCATAGCCCGCAGGTCCTTTAAGTCCAGGAGCAAGAGCCCTTTTTCATCAGCCACCCGGAATACTATATTCAAAACACCTGCCTGGGTATCGTTTAAATCCAATATTCTTGAAAGCATCAAGGGACCCATATCAGTTATGGTTGTTCTCACGGGTATTCCTCCTTCTCCATAAACATCCCAAAACTGGACGGGAAATCCCTTATAAGTAAAATTATCAATTCCTAAAAGAGTGATCCGTTCCTGCATGTTAGCATTGTCTGTTCCCGCTAATGCTATGCTTGCCAGGTCTCCCTTGATGTCGGCTATAAAAACGGGGACACCTAAATCGCTGAAAGACTCGGATAATACTTTTAAGGTAATTGTCTTTCCGGTACCTGTGGCCCCTGCCACCAAGCCGTGCCTGTTAGCCATTTTAGGCTCCAGGTATACCTTTTTGTCGCTTTTTCCTATCCAAATTTTATTATCGGCAAACATCCTGTCCTCCTTTGACCTATACTACCTGCTTCCTTTGTCATAGGGTATACCTTCCGCCCTGGGTGCCTGCGAATTCTTTGAAGAGAAGGTTAATACTATCAAGGTTGCTATATATGGAATCATCTTGTATACTTCGTTTGATATGGGCAGCCCTTTAAGAAATGGAATTCCCGAATAAGCTGATGCAAAAGTCTTCATTACTCCAAAGAAAAATGCCGCTGCAAAAATCTTATTTGTTCTCCATTGACCGAAAATTAATACTGCCAGGGCCAAGAAACCATAACCGGCTACAGTTGCATTAAAGTTCGTACTTGTGGGAACTACAAAGGCAAGCCCTCCTATTCCTGCCAAAACACCTGAAATAATTACTCCTGCATATCTTATGCGGTAAACATTTATGCCTACCGAATCTGCTGCCTGGGGATGCTCGCCGCAGGCCCGGAGCCTTAAACCGAACCTGGTACGATTAATAACAAACCATGAAATCAGGCCTATAATCAATCCGATGTAGGTGGTTATATAAGCATTCTTAAAGAGAATTGGTCCTAATACAGGGATATCTCCCAAAATCGGAACACTTCTTATATAGAAAGTGTCTATGAATTGAATTTGCTGGACTCCCTGAATCATTCTTGCCGTATATATGGCAAAGGCAGGAGCAAACATGTTCAAGGCTGTTCCGCTTATGGTCTGATCTGCTTTCAAATTAATGGATGCAAATGCGTGAAAGAGTGAGAATAAGGCACCTGATAGGCCTGCAATCAGAACAGCTAAGATTAAAAGGGTCTGTCCGCTCATTGTTTTCTGATAGATATTAATAAACCCGATTCCAAAGAAGGCTCCAACTATCATTATGCCTTCCAGGGCTATGTTTACGATACCGCTCCTTTCAGAGAACATTCCGGCTAAAGCAACTATCAAAAGAGGAATTGCAAAGTACATTGTCTGCTGGGCTATAAAATAAACAGTGCTCATTTTTCATCCTCCTCTTGTCTTGTTACATCATTGGCTTCATCGTGGACAGAGACCTTGTCAGCCCCGGAAATCAAAAGCGGAACAGGCTCGACATTATCTTTATTATCCGTGTCAATGACAGGCTTGGTGATTAATTTTTTGATTATTTGCTTAAACAATAAAGCAAAAGCTCCGCAGTAAATGATTACGGATATTATCATATCTATGATTTCCGGCACATAGTTATAAAGTTGTATGTTGAAGCCTCCAACCTCCAAGTGGGCTATGAATAATCCCGAAAGAAAAATTCCTATAGGGTGGGACATACCCAAAAGGGCTACGGAAATACCGCTGAATCCTTCCGGTGCCAACTCATCCAGTACATGAATATACTTGCCTGAGCCTGAAAGATACAGGAGACCTCCTCCCAGCCCTGACAAGGCGCCTGCTATCAGCATTGACAATATTATACTTCTCTTTTCGTTAATTCCCGCATACCTGCTGGCTTCCCTGTTGCTGCCGCAGGCTTTTAATTCATATCCGAAGGTGGTTTTCTGCAGGATTATATAGATTACTATAACGGCTAATATAACAATGAATATTCCGATACTTATGTTGCTTGTATTAAAAAGCTTGTCCATTCCTGCTTTGGGCAGGAATGCGCTCTTTAAGACAGGTTTGGTCTGGTTCTTTAAAGAGTCATATATTGTCTTAACTATGGACATATTAACTAAGTACATTCCTATATAATTCATCATTATGGATGTGATGACCTCGTTCACATTGAAAAAGGCCTTCAGTATACCCGGTCCCGAACCCCAGACAGCTCCTGCCACCATGGCGCCCAACAAAGCGACAAGCCAGTGTATCTCTGCGGGAACGGAGGACCACTTAACCCCAATATAAATTGCAACAAAGGCACCCATCTTGAACTGACCCGATGCTCCTATATTGAATAAGCCTGTTTTAAAAGCAAAGCCTACAGATAAGCCGGTCATTATTATGGGTATGGCAAAATAAATAACCTGGGCTAAACCCCTTGATCCGTCTTCAAATCCTCCCTTTAAAATCATAACAAAGGCAGGAATGGCATCTTTCGAATTGCTCACAAACAATATGATCAGACCAACAAGGAGTCCTGCTACAATAGCTGCCAGGGATGATAAAAATGAGGTGAAGCCTTCATTTTGGAAAATTTTAGTTTTCATAACCACCACTCCTTTTTGATCCGGCCATATAAAGACCCAATTCCTCTACGGTAATTTCTTTGGGATTTAAATCACCAACAATTTCTCCTTCGTACATCACCAATATCCTGTCGCTTATATCCATTACTTCATCAAGCTCTAAGGACACCAACAGCACTGCTTTTCCCTGGTCCCTCTGAGCGACCAATTGCTTATGAATATATTCAGTAGCTCCAATGTCTAAGCCCCTGGTCGGCTGAACAGCTATGACTATGTCAGGGTCCTTGTCAAGCTCCCTGGCAACAATCAGTTTTTGCTGATTACCGCCGGACATGTTTCTCACTATTGAGTCTTCATCCCTGGGACTTCTTATGTCGTACTGCTTAATTAATTTCCTGGCGTATTCCGCTACGGCATTGAATTTAATAAAGCCCTTGTTTTGAAAACGAGGCTTAAAATAAGTCTGCAAAACAGCATTTTGTTTAAGATCAAAATCCAATATAAGTCCGTGTTTATGCCTGTCTTCAGGTATATGGGACATACCGTCCACGCTTTTCTTCCTTATTGATTCTTTGGTAATATCCTTGCCTTTTAAAAGCACCTGGCCTTCATTAATGGGCATTAAGCCCGTAATCCCGTAAACCAGCTCGGATTGTCCGTTTCCGTCAATTCCGGCTATGCAGAGAATTTCTCCTCCTCTGACGGCAAAAGATATGTTATTGACCTTGTTTTTCTTGGAATCTTTGGTCTTTATGGTCAAGTTTTTAACTTCAAGAACCGCTTCCCCTGTTTTTATATCTTTCTTTTCTATATTAAAACTTATTTTACGTCCCACCATCATTTCGGACATTTGTTCCTTGCTTGTAGTTTCTACATCAACGGTTCCTATACATTTACCCTTTCTTAAAACCGTGCACCTGTCGGCTACTTTTTTAATTTCATTTAATTTATGGGAAATGAATATAATTGACTTTCCTTCACTGACCAATTCCTTCATTATCTTCATCAATTCATCTATTTCCTGAGGTGTTAATACAGCCGTAGG
Source organism: Firmicutes bacterium UBA1065 (assembly GCA_002316225.1). Classification (GTDB taxonomy): domain Bacteria; phylum Bacillota; class Clostridia; order Tissierellales; family Sedimentibacteraceae; genus Sedimentibacter. The sequence continues at coordinate 5,176 of DCDC01000112.1, forward strand.
CTCGTCAAAAATCAAAATTTCACTGTCAGAATACAGCATCTTCAATATCTCAACCCTCTGCTGCATACCAACCGTAATATCCGAAATATAAGCATCGGGGTCTATTCTCAACTTATAGCGCTCGCTTAGGGCTATAACCTTTTTTCTTGCCTCGTCCTTCTTAATTACACCCATTTTTACGGTTTCCCTGCCTAAGATTATACTTTCAAGGACCGTAAAATTATGAACCAGTTTGAAGTGCTGGTGAACCATGCCGATTTTTAAAGAGCTGGCATCATTTGGGTTGTTTATTTTTACGGGTTTTTCGTTAATTTTAATACTGCCTTTTTCTGCTTGATATAAACCAAACAAAATGCTCATCAAGGTAGATTTGCCGGCTCCGTTTTCTCCAAGGAGGGCGTGAACTTCCCCTTTTCTGAGTTTAAAGGTAACATCATCAAGAGCTTTAAAATTACCGAATACTTTGGTAATATTGTTCATTTCAACAACGTATTCCATCTAACCACCGCCATTTACTGTTATTGAAAACAGGGACACACCTCTGCTTCATGATTTCCTGTAAAAGTAAGAGGGTGTCCCAACTCAAAACAATCTACTATTTAATAACTTCAACAACTACCTTGCTAACCGGAATATCTGCAGCTGTTACTTCTTCTGCGGGTTTTCCTGCATCTTCAACAACTTCAGAATCGTCCATTATTTCTATTTCTTTTGCAACTATCTTAGCATAGATTGCATCGTAATCAGCTTTTGTGAACTTTTCAAATCTTGAGCTTTCCATAGGTAATTGAACACCTTCAACCGTAGCATCCAACGAAACCGAAGTTCCTCCCGGGAAGTTTCCTGCGTAATATGCTGCTATAGCATCATATACGGATTTTGAAAGGTTCTTCATTGATGAAGTTATAACCGTTTCGGATTCACCCGATTGGTCTACGTCAACACCGATTACCTTTGTTCCTGCTGCTTCTGCTGCCTTCATAACCGAGTTGCCTACAGCACCGCCGCATGCAAATATTACTTCGGTACCTTCATTGTACCATGAAGAAGCTTTTGCCTGGTTTTCAGGAGTAGCACTAAAGTTTCCTACATAGGTGTATTTGATTTGAACAGGTTCTGTCAAGCCCATTTCATGAGCAGCATACTCAGCTCCCTGAACAAATCCGTATCCGAAACGAACAACTGCAGGAACAGCCATACCGCCCATAAATCCTAACTTGGTATAGCCTTCTTTAACTATGCTGTAGCCTGCCAGGAAACCTGCTTCTTCTTCAGCATAGAAAATAGAATATGTATTGTCTGCAATCTCAATATTGTAGTCACCTGCATGAGGTGCACCGTCAAGGATCACAAACTTCACATCCGGATACATGGTTTGAACCGTATGGATGGGAACTTCAAACAAGTAACCTGGACATACAACAACCTTTGCTCCTGCTTTTACTGCCAACCCTATAGAGTCAATGTAAGCAGTGTCTGATTGTTCAGCCGGCTGGTAGTATTTGTAAGTGATGTTGTGTTCCTTTGCATAAGCTTCCAAACCTTCCCAGGCACCCTGGTTAAATGATTTGTCATCAATTGTTCCAACGTCAGTGATTAAGGCTAATTCAAAAACATTAGCTGCAGGTTCTTCCGGCGTTGCGGGTTCTTCCGGTGCTTCCGGTTCCTCCGGTTGTTCCGGTGCTGCCGGTTCATTGCTTGTACATGCTGATAAAGCAAAAATCATCAGGAAAACAAGTACAACAACAGCCAACCTTCTCCATAGTTTCATGATATTAAATCCTCCATTTTTTATAATTTTATATAAATAAACGCTAAGCGTTATTTATCAGTTTTACTGCCGAAGAGGTGCCTAATCTTGAACAGCCTGCTTCAATAAAAGCTTCCATGTCTTCTATGGTTCTGATACCTCCGGATGCTTTAATTTTCACATTTGGACCTAAGTATTTCTTAAACAGGATTATGTCATCCATGCTGGCCCCGCTTGTACCAAAACCTGTTGAAGTTTTTATGTAATCAGCTCCTGCCTTGGTTACCGCCTGACACATTTCAATTTTTTCCTCTGTCGTCAAATAGCAGGTTTCAATAATAACTTTCAAAATATGGTCTCTAAGAGTTTCTTTAAGGGTGCGGATTTCTTCTTCCACCTTTTTATAATCCTTGTTTTTTACATCGGTTATATTTATCACCATGTCAATTTCGCCGGCTCCATCTTTAAGAGCCTGTACACATTCTGCAACCTTTGCTTCGGTTGTTGAATATCCCAAAGGAAAACCTACAACCGTGCAAATATTTATTTTCTCCCCGTATGCATCATGGACTCTTTTAACGTAATTTGGAGGAATGCATACGGATGCCGTTTGATACTTTATTGCTTCTTCACATAAGAGCTTTATCTCTTCCCAGTCTGCATAAGGTTTTAATAAGGTATGATCGACATATTTCAATAATTCCAATCGGTCCATATCGGTCCTCCATCAGTTTTTATAGCATAAGTTTAGCACAAAATAAATAATTCGTCAATTAAATAACTTCGGTACTCTGCCCTAAATCAGTCGATTAAGACCTCTTTTCCTATCGAAAACAAGTATAAATAAGATTCTTTAACCTTTAATCCTCCTATCTTTTCGACTGCTTCCCTGTAAAGAATAACCTGGTCCCGGTATTCTTCCTTCAATCTCTCTATTTGTGAGCTAATATTCATTTTTTCGTTAATCTTATCGGTTTTGTAATCAACGATTACAGCTTCCCCATCCTCTATAAAATAACAGTCAATTATTCCCTGTACCAGGATCAAATCATCTTCATTAAGGGTCTTAAGTACCTCCCTGGCACCTTTTCTCAAAACAAAGGGAGCTTCCCTGTAAACAATTTTCGATGAAATAATTCTCCTGCCCAGGTTGCTCTTGAAGAAAGTCTCAATTTTTTCAGCAAATATGTTGATGGCCAGGCTTGCCTCTCCTTCTGTTAATAGTTTCCTTTCCTTCATTTGATTTATGGTATTTATTATACCCGGCTTTTCCAAATTCCCCCTCAAATCAAGGTGCTCCATTACAGAGTGAAGCAAGGTTCCCATATCTGCCCCTTTTAAATCTTTATCCAGTATAAATCTCTCATCTTTTTCATTATA
>DCDC01000045.1 GCA_002316225.1 Firmicutes bacterium UBA1065
CCGCTAATTCCTTTGTAAGCATGGATCTTTTTAACCTCCACCGCCAGTTAAAGCCCAAGGTTGAAGGAGTGTTTATTCTTGCTTCCGAACCCAGGCAAAGAAAATCCTGCAGGGGGATGATGCAAAGGTCAGCCTTGCTCTTATAAAGGGCCATTATCGACTCATATACAATTTCATTTATATCACTCGCCTTTATGTTCAAGGTCCTTAAAACATACTCCCTGCCCCCGGCATCAAGCTTCTCAAACCATCCTTTCAAAGTATCATTATCATGGGTCCCCGTATAAGCGACACAGTTTTTCTCATAGTTTTGAGGCAAGTAGGGATTATAGGGGTTACCGTCGAATGCAAACTGAAGTACTTTCATTCCCGGATATCCCAAATCATTTTTGAGCTTAATGACGGAATCGGTTATTATACCCAAGTCTTCGGCAATGATATTCACTTTGCCTGCCCTTTCTTTTATTTTTTGAAAAAGGTCCTTCCCATGGGCCGGCATCCAGGTACCCTTTACGGCATTTTCAGACCCGTAAGGGACTGCCCAGAATTCATCAAAGCCCCTGAAATGGTCAATCCGCAGGGCATCATACATTTTAAAGGAAAATTCGATCCTTTTAAGCCACCACTCATATCCGGTTTCTTTCAAATGATTCCAGTTATAAACAGGATTTCCCCAAAGCTGTCCCTGGCCGGAAAAATAATCTGGAGGTACTCCCGCAACATATAGGGGCAGGTTTTCCTCATCCAGCATGAATACTCCTTTATGGACCCATACATCCACGCTGTCAAAGGCAACATAAACAGGAATATCACCGATTATTGATATTCCTGAACTTTCAGCATATTCTTTAAGCTTATGATATTGTTTGAAGAATAAATACTGGAGGAAAATCCAAAAATTTATATCCTCCTCATGTTCACCCATAAATCCTTGGAGAATTCTTTCATCCCTCTTAATGAATCCCTCGTCCCATTCATACCATGGAAGCTGGCTGTACTTATACTTTAAGGTCATAAAAAGAGCATAATCCAAAACCCATGGATTATCCTTCCTGAAAGATGTCAAATCCACAGACTTCCCCTTATTTATATATGCTTTTCTCAAAATTTTATATCTTGCCTCAAATAACTTCTGATAGTCAACATAGTCATCATTGCTTTCAAAATCACTTGTCCTTAAGTCTGCTTCTTCAATGAATCCCTCCAGGGACAAGATTTCCGGGTCTATAAAATAGGGATTGCCTGCAAATACCGAAAAGCAGGAATAGGGGGAATCTCCGAACGAAGTATGCCCAAGGGGAAGAAGCTGCCAGTATTTTTGTCCTGCAGACCTTAAAAAATCAATAAAATTGCAGGCTTCTTTACCAAGGGTCCCTATACCGTATTCGGAAGGAAGGGAAAAAACCGGCAGTAAAATCCCCGAGCTTCTTTCAAACATAAATACTCCTGAAATACATCGTTATAAATATTCTATTGAGATCCTTCGCTGCCGCTCAGGATGACAAGAGATTCATTCTTATTGAATACTATTATAGGTATTTTTTTAATACTTCTGCCATATCGGTCTTTTCCCACGGAAGGTCAAGGTCATCTCTTCCAAAGTGACCATAGGCAGCAAGTTTCTGATATATAGGTCTTCTTAAATTGAATTTTTCAATTATTGCAGCCGGTCTCAAATCAAAGTTCTCAGCTATTGCCTTTTCAATGATTTCATCTGCAACCTTATTGGTACCGAAGGTTTCTACCATGATTGAAATGGGTTTAGCCACTCCTATGGCATATGATACTTCCACTTCGCATTTGTCGGCCAAGCCTGCTGCAACTATATTTTTGGCAATATATCTTGCCGCATATGCACCGGAACGGTCCACCTTCGTTGGATCCTTTCCTGAAAATGCGCCGCCGCCGTGCCTTGCGTATCCACCGTAAGTATCCACGATAATCTTCCTGCCGGTCAAGCCGGAATCACCCTGGGGACCCCCGATGACAAATCTCCCTGTGGGATTAACGTAAAACTTGGTGTTTCCGTCCAATAATTCATGAGGAACGACCGTTTTGACAACAAGTTCCATCAGGTCCTCTTTTATTTTTCTTATATCAACTTCGGGATTATGCTGGGTAGATATAAGTATGGTATCGATTCTTACAGGCTTGTTGCCGTGATATTCAACGGTAACCTGGGTTTTTCCGTCAGGTCTTAAGTAATCAACTATATTTTTCTTCCTGATTTCCGCCAGTTTCCTTGAAAGCTTGTGGGCCAGGTATATAGGCATAGGCATTAGCTGGGGTGTTTCATTGCAGGCAAAACCAAACATCATACCCTGGTCTCCCGCCCCGATCATGTCATAAAAATCACTCTTGTCTTTCTTGTATTCATCTGCCTGGTTAACACCCAAGGCTATGTCCTGGGACTGCTCTTCGATGGATGTAAACACGGCACATGTTTTGTAATCAAAGCCGTATTCCGAATTGTCGTAACCGATGTTTTTTATTGTGTTCCTAACAATTTGGGGAATATCAATATAGCAGCTTGTGCTGATTTCTCCGGCCACAAGCACAAAGCCTGTTTTAGTCACTGTTTCGCAGGCAACCCTTCCATCAGGGTCCTGGGCTAAAATAGCATCCAGGATGCCATCCGATATCTGGTCGCACATTTTATCCGGATGCCCTTCCGTAACCGACTCAGAAGTAAATAACCATTTTTTCATTGTCTTATCCTTTCTTTTATATAATCTTATCTTATATCAATATTTGGGGACATCCCTCTCACCCAAAAGACTCGCCCTAAAGTAGAGGTATGTCCCCATCGCATAGGCCATTAAAAAACCTCTTCAAAAGAAGAGGTTAAAATCTTTCCTATTGCCTCATCTTTCGGATACCCGCGGGAATTGGCACCTTGAATAATCAGGCTGCCGGGTTTCATTGGGCCTCGTCCCTCCACCACTCTTGATAAGGATTTTTTATCATATTAACATATAGGTTTTTTTTTGTCAACAAGATTTATTTTATTAAAAGTCCCGGCATTTGAGCCGGGACTGAAATATTTATTTATACTGGTCATATGTTCTAACAGACATGAGAATTGCCGCTTCTCTGGATGCCATACCGTAATTAACCGCTTTTTGTGCATCCGTTACAGCCTTGGGCATGAAGTTGCCGCTTGTGTCCCCTTTTATGATGCCTAATTTAGACATAAACTTGGTTCCTTCCACCGCCCAGGATGAAATATCAGCCTGGTCGGGAAAATCCTTCACCCCGTCAATGCTGTAGTCTCCCTCCGGGGCTATTGCTTTTATGGTTCTGAACAGCATGGTGGCACATTGCTCCCGGTTAATTAAAACATTTGGTTCAAATGTCGTTGTCGATGTACCTTGAGTAATGCCTATGGAAAATGCTTTGAGAACCTGCGGATTTACCGTATCGGTAAAGGGGTTTTGAGGTATTGTTACAGCCTTACCGGTGGTTTTCTCGTAAAGCAGGAGGGCTAACTCTGCAAATTCTTCTCGGGTTATCGGTTTTGTCAGATCTTTTCCCTTGAGTATTTCAGGAATAAGGCCCGCATCATTGGCTTTTTCCAATTCATCCACCGCCCAGTCGCTGGCATCTTCATAAAATGCCGGGTTGCCGATTGTAACTATGTTAGAGTAATCTGAATAAACATATTTATCAATCCAATCATCCTTATAACCCCAAAGTCCCTGGAATCGGGCCCGGAATTGATATGTTTCACTCTTAATGTCGATTGTGTCAAAATCTCCTTCATCAAAAGGCTCATATACATAGCTGCCGTGAAAAAGATAGTCAGAAACAGATACAGAGGTATTCCAGTATAGGGATGGACCTTCATTCCAATCGTAATTGCCATACTTATATTCAAAATCAATTTCAATATAATCACAATCAAATCCCTCATAGTATCCGGAATCACTTTCTAAATTTGCATTTATTGTTTTTACGCTGTCAGGGATGTCAAGCTTTAATTCAAAATAAGGAAGACCTTCATCCGTGAATTTTAATTCGCCTCTGAGATTTTTTGGTGCTTCCAAAAAGAAAGGATCACTTGCCAAGGCTGTCAATGGAAACAAGGTCAATAAGAGTGCAGCAATTAGTAAAACAGATAATATTTTCTTCATTGTAACCCCCTAAAGTATAGTATTTTTATATTAATTATAAGGAGTATAATAATTATTTCAATCACCCTCAGGGTGATTTTTCAGCCTCCTTTTATTTTTATGGAACTATATTATTCCTAAACCGTCTAAATAAAAGATGAATAAAGCATCATTTGTTATAATTTACTATTTTAGCCATGCTTATAACAATAGCATTCGGAGTTGATTTCTGTTATAATTTTATAAGAAAGGAATGATAAAAATGATACTGAAAAAAATAGCGGCTATTTCCGCAGCAGCAGTCCTCTTACTATCTTCTTCAGCATATGCCGTCGGCCTCTACACAGTATATGACTTATCTGAAGAAATAAGGCTCTCCAGGAGCATTACATATGAAAGAATAGAGAAATACACTTCATCTGGATGGATGAACATAAATGTCATCCGGGCGGATTTAACCGATGAATATACGGAAGTTAAGCCCATTAACAGCCAAAATGGCATATCAAACAGAGAGCCCTTAAGCTCAATGATGAAGTCATCAGGAGCTGTTGCTGCGGTTAACGGAGATTTTTTCTACATGGGAAACCCCACCCATACATATGGTCCCATAATTAGGGACCATAAACTGATAACTTCTCCCCTGCCCTTTGATTACGGTTATCCCACCGTTTCAAAATTAAAAGACAGAATCGATATTTCTGTATGGAATCCCAAGATTACCCTTTATGGGTCAGATTCCACCCAATTTAATGTTCTTGTGATAAACAAGACCTCAAATATGGAATGGGGACCCACTATCCTTACATCCGACTGGAATAAAACTTCACCCGGATACACTACAAAGGATATTGTGGAGGTTGTCGTAAAAGACAATATTGTTGCCGAAGTAAGAAAAAACCAGCCCCCCACAATAATCCCGGAAGACGGGTATGTGGTGGTCAGCACCAATCCCTCAACCATGGAGCAAATGCAAAAATCATTCAAGGAAGGTCAAGCCGTGTCCCTGAACATCGAACTGGATTTTGATCTTCAAGATCTCGACTGGTCTTTCGGGGCAGTAAACTACCTGGTCAAGGATGGAAAAGAAAATGAGATAAGTTCTGAGGTTTTGGGAGTGAATCCGAGAACGGCAATCGGTTTTAACAAGGACTATACGGAAATAATACTTGTTACTGTTGACGGCAGGCATCGGGATTATGTAGGAGCAAAGCAGACAGAGCTTGCCCAGATAATGATAGAATTGGGGGCCTATAATGCTGTTAACATGGATGGGGGAGGGTCTACGACCATGGGTATTGATTTCTTGAGAAATGCAAATATCAAGGTGGTTAACTTCCCCTCGGACGGAAGGGAAAGAAGCATTGCATCAGGAGTCGGCATCTTTAACAATTTTCCCGATAGTGACAAGGTGGATAAAATTGAAATTAAAGCCCTGCAGGATGAAATTTTCAATAAAACAGAATTAGAATTAGACCTTAAATTTTTCAACGAATACTACAGCCCCGTGGATTATCCCTTAAACAAAGTTGAATACACCGTGTTTCCCTCCAATGCAGGCAAGGTTTCCGGCAATATATTCATACCTCAAAGACCCGGCAAGGTGACAATTACCGCTCGTGCCGGAAATGGGGAAGGTCAGATTGAAATAAATGTCCTGGACAAACCCGTGGCTTTGAAAGTGGAAACAGATTCAATAACCTTGGGCTTTAATGACAAATATGATTTAGGCAGGGTCCTCGGAATTGACAAGGATGGGAATTCAGCCTACATACCCTGGAAGTACCTCGATGTTTCTTACAGAAACAGGGTAGGAAAGGTTGAAGATGGAATATTCACCTCAAGCGACATTGCAAATACCGGGGCCATAACTTTAAGGTTTGGAGATGCAATAAAACACATACAGGTTAAGGTGGGCTACAGGTATAAAACATTAAACCGCTTTGAAAGCCTGGATAACTTGAAGCTAACCCTGTATCCTGAGGGGTCCGACGGCAAGATATCCCTTGTTCAAGACTTTGTAAAGGAAGGAAAAAATGCCCTTAAACTGGATTACGACTTCACCAAAATGACGGATCAAAGCATAGCCTTTGTTGAATTCGGAGAAAATGGTGAAGGCATACAGCTTGAGGATAAACCTCTTGCTATCGGCATGTGGGTTTACGGTGACAATAAGGGACACTGGCTCAGAACAAGAATAACCGATGCCTACGGCAAATTAGTAAAAATTGATTTTGAAGAAGAAGTTAACTGGACTGGATGGAAATGGGTTGAAGCAAAGATACCCGAAGGCATTGCCTACCCCATTACCCTTAAAAACATTTACCTGGCAGAAATCAACGAAACCAAAAAAGATTCGGGAACAATATATATAGATAATTTAAGAATATTGTATGAGCCAAAGGACAAGAACTTAGGGCTCAGGGACGAAACCACCTTTGAAGATTTCATGAAAAAACCTGAGATTAGGAATTATACCGAAAAATTAACCATATCTCAAGGCAAATATGACCATGAAGGGGGTAGTGACATCATATATTGTCAGGGCATAATTTCAAACGGAACCATGAGCGGGGCTGACACAGCAATGTGGACCAATATTAAGTCCTTCATGGATTATGAAGATAAGGTCCTGGTTTTATCAATGAATGTAGATATAGACAAGATCAATGATCAGAGAGAAATAAGAGTATTGAAGGAAATACTTGAAAAAGCTTCACAGAACAATGATGTCTTCATGGTATTCAAGGGAGAAAGGGAAAATACGGTGATTGAAAACAAGGTAAGGTACATCACCTATGACGACAGCTTTGAAATAGGCATATCTGAAGGGAAAGTTTCATATAAAAACTGATAATTTGCCCAATTTTGTGTTGATATGACACAGAATTGGGTATAATATTC
>DCDC01000127.1 GCA_002316225.1 Firmicutes bacterium UBA1065
CTTCGCTCAGGATGACATAAAGGCATATCCTGTCATTCTGAACGCAGTGAAGAATCTCATGTTTAGTATTTTTTTAACAATATTTGGTTTAAATTAAGAACCGGATGGTATTATAATATTATCAGATTAAATCTACTTTGAAGCAGTATAGGAGGCATAAATAATGAACCCGCAAAAATTTACTCAAAAATCTTTGGAAGCAATTCAGGATGCACAAAATATAGCAATACAAAATCAAAACATCCAAATTGAACAGGAACATCTCTTGTATGCCCTGGTGGACCAGGCAGGGGGGTTGATAGGCCAGCTCCTTGTCAAATTGAATATTGACGCTGATACATTCAAATCCAAATTGAGATATATAATAGACAGGATGCCCCGGGTATCCGGTCCCGGCAGGGAACCCGGCAAGGTCTACATAGCCCAGGATGTAGACATGATATTGGTGGATGCGGAAAATACAGCAGAGAGAATGAAGGATGAGTATATTTCCGTCGAGCATATCATGCTTTCCCTGCTGAACAATCCCAAGAGAAGTTTAAAAAGTTTGTTTAATGAATTTGGTTTGACCAAGGATAGATTTTTAAATTCCCTGAGTACAGTCAGGGGCAACACAAGGGTTACCAGTGACAACCCTGAATCCACTTATGACGTCTTGGCCAAATACGGGTCTGATTTGGTTGAATTAGCCAGGAACAACAAATTGGATCCCGTAATAGGCCGTGATGCTGAAATCAGGAATGTTATCCGTATTTTATCACGAAAAACCAAAAACAACCCGGTCTTAATCGGTGAACCGGGAGTTGGCAAGACAGCCATAGCAGAAGGCTTAGCTCTTCGTATAGTAAAAGGTGACGTACCCGTAAATTTAAGGGACAGAAAAATATTCTCCCTGGATATGAGCTCTTTGGTTGCAGGGGCAAAGTTCAGGGGAGAATTTGAAGAAAGGCTGAAGGCAGTTCTTGAAGAGGTCAAAAAGAGCGAGGGTAAAATAATTCTCTTTATAGATGAACTTCATACCATTGTGGGAGCCGGCAGGGCCGAAGGTTCCATGGATGCAGGCAACATGCTCAAACCTATGCTTGCAAGAGGAGAACTTCACTGCATAGGAGCAACCACCTTGAATGAATACAGGCAATATATTGAAAAGGACGCTGCCCTTGAAAGAAGATTCCAGCCGGTCATGGTTGATGAGCCCACTGTTGAGGATACCATATCAATACTTAGAGGACTCAAGGAGAGATATGAAGTCTTCCATGGGGTTAAAATCCAGGACCAGGCTTTAATAGCCGCGGCTACCTTGTCCAACAGGTATATAACGGACCGCTTCCTGCCCGATAAAGCCATAGACTTAGTGGATGAAGCATGTGCCATGATACGGACCGAGATGGATTCAATGCCTTCGGAGCTTGATGAAATTTCAAGAAAGATAATGCAGCATGAAATCGAGGAAGCAGCCCTCAAAAAGGAACACGACAAGCTTTCGGAAGAGCACCTTGAGGAAATCCGTAAAGAATTAGCTAACCTAAGAGCTAAATTTAAGGAAATGAAAGCTAAATGGGAAAATGAAAAAGATGCAATTTCTAAGGTTCAAAAGCTCCGTGAAGAAATTGAGAAGGTAAATGCTGATATTGAAATGGCAGAAAGAAATTATGACTTAAACAAGGCTGCCGAATTAAAATACGGGAAACTTCCGGAGCTGCAAAAATTGCTTAAAAAGGAAGAAGAAGAGGCTGACCTTACAAGAGGCTCAAATAATCTTTTGAGGGACAGGGTGACCGAAGAAGAAATTGCCCGAATTGTGGCAAAATGGACCGGTATACCGGTTTCTAAACTTATGGAAGGAGAAAGGGAAAAACTTCTCCGCCTTGATAAGATCCTGCATGAAAGGGTTGTGGGTCAAAACGAAGCCGTTCAAAAGGTCACTGAAGCCATTCTTAGGTCAAGGGCAGGCATTCAAAATCCCAACAGGCCCATTGGTTCATTCCTCTTCTTAGGTCCTACGGGGGTCGGAAAAACGGAGCTTGCCAAAGCTTTAGCCCAGGCCTTATTTGACGATGAAAAGAACATCGTAAGGATCGACATGAGCGAATACATGGAGAAGTTTTCCGTTTCAAGGCTTATCGGTGCCCCTCCCGGATATGTGGGCTTCGAAGAAGGAGGCCAGTTAACGGAAGCCGTGAGAAGAAAGCCCTATTCCGTTGTCCTCTTTGATGAAATCGAAAAGGCTCATTCGGAAGTATTCAATATTTTGCTTCAGGTCCTTGATGACGGTAGGATAACCGACTCTCAAGGCAGGACGGTGGACTTTAAAAACACCATCATCATCCTTACATCAAACCTTGGTTCAAACTATATACTTGAAGGCATCGACAGCCAGGGCGAAATTTCAGATGAAGCCAAGAGCGCCGTTAATAACCTCTTAAAGCACCAGTTCAGACCGGAGTTCTTAAACCGTCTTGACGAGATTGTATTCTACAAGCCCTTGAAGAAATCCGAGATATCAGCCATACTTGACCTCTTGTTCAAGGATTTAAACATGAGACTCAGAGATAAGCAGCTTACCGTTTCGGTGACGGAAAGGGCAAAGGACTACATCGTTGAAGCAGGTTATGACCCGGTTTACGGGGCAAGACCCTTGAAACGTTTTGTCCAAAGCAGCGTGGAAACCTTGATAGCCAGACTAATCATTTCAGAGGACCTGGAACCGGACACCAACCTTGAAGTGGATTATGACGGAAGGCAGCTGGTTATAAATCATTGAATACCCATAGTGTCATCCTGAGGGCTTTAGCCCGAAGGATCCCATGAGATCCTTCGCATCGCTCAGGATGACTTATCGCCCAGGATGACAATTTTTGTGCTCTCTATTTGCCCCTTATCAGATAATTTCGGCTAAGAGGACCGCATAGTCATCTTTATGGACTGTGC
>DCDC01000073.1 GCA_002316225.1 Firmicutes bacterium UBA1065
AGATTTAGCAATTCTCCGCTTATACTTCCTGACAGGTTTTTATCATCCTTGAAAAAAGAATTCGTATTCAGCCCTTGTTTTGTAATAACCTTTCCGTCCGGGGAAATTAAATCGGCTGAAATTTGTTTACCCCGTGCAAATTCAACACTAAAGTTTCCTGTTGTTAACCTCCCTCTGATATTCGTTGTATCGGTCCACACCCCATAGGCCGTCCCCGTCAGGAACAAAACTGTTACCAGAGCTAAACCTATGGTTGTTTTATACTTATTTATTGCTCTCAAATACTAACCCTCCTTCCTCATATCGGGTTTTAAGGATTTATTTATTGCATATTGAATCAGATAATTGTTTTTATTGGCGAATACTATGGCATCCACCCTGGATTTTAAGTTAAGCTTAGATAAAATATTTGTAATGTGTTTTTTTACCGTCCCCTCAGAAATATAGAGAGTTTTGCTTATTCTTTCATTGCTGTAACCCTGGCTTATGAGAGACAGGATGTCAAGCTCTCTATTAGTCAGTGTTTCCAGGCATCTTTCATCCTCTGTTTTCTTGCTGATGTTTTCAATAATAGCGGATGAATAGAATTTTCCTCCTCTCTCTATGGTTTTTAAACCGTATGCTATTTCATCAATAAAGGCATCCTTGAAAACATAGGCATCTACTGCCAACTCCTGGGCATACTTGAAATCACACTGGCGTGAAGATGATGTAATAACAAAAATTTTTGTTTTTAATTCCTGGTCTTTTATCCATCTGATTAAGGTAAACCCGCTCTCGCTTCCCAGGTTAATATCAACAAAAGCCAAATCCACGGGATTCCTTTTCATTATTGATATTGATTCTTTTACCGTGCCTGCTTCAAAAATATTTTTTTCCTTCCAGTAACTCCTTATTAAAGAAGATATCCCCTGGCGAACAAGAGGATGATCGTCTAATATTAGTATCATATCCGGTTCCTTTCTGTTTTTATCAAGTTTTAAACTGGAATTCTACATAATATTACTGTTCCCTTACCGACAGCAGTATCGATTTTCAGTGCCCCCTTTAATATTCCTGTAATCATATACATATTTCTTATCCCCTGCCTGTCTTTGGGTATGGAATTTTTGTCGAACCCTTTTCCATTATCCCTGATGCAGCCTGTTGCAAATCCCTGGCCAACGGAAACATCTATGCTTATTTCAGTAGCCTCCCCATGCCTTATGGCGTTGTTTATGGCTTCGCAAATTATCCTGTAAAGGGCTGTTTTTTTGTTGGGTGTCAGCAGGGAGGTATCTTCATCCAAATTAAGTGATATTTGTATATTGTTCATAGCCATGGCTTCTTGAACGTACGTTGCCAATTTTTTATCGAAGGTTTCTTCATGGTTGTAATCCCACTTTATCCCGTATATGGTTTCTCTTAGGGTTTTCATTGCAGAATTGGTGTTCTTTCTTATGTCCCTAAGTTTAATTTTGACATCTTCATCGGATATAGACCCAATGCTTGCCTCGAGGGCGCTTATGTTCAAACTAATTGAAAAAAGCTTTTGTATTACCGTATCGTGTATTTCACTTGCTATCCGGTTTTGCTCCTCACTTATGATAAAGGACTCAATCATTGCCTGTATATCCAGTTCCTGCATTATCACCTTTGCAAAATGCAGGTAAAACCTGTACTCCATCCGGTAATGCTCGTCACCTTCTTCTTCTGTCCCTGAAATAAACAATATTGCCAATATGTTGGATGAATCCCTTATATACTCAATCTTATAAAGGTCATCCCCTATGTTCATGTCCCCGGGCAAGGAACCATTTTCCTTGAATTTAATAGTTTTTAAAATAAATTCAGCCATATTGCTTACATGGTCTTCTATGATGCCTTCACTTGAACATAAGCCTATTTCGTATAAAGAATTCACCTTAAAGATGGCGCATCCCTTCCTGGCAATTGTTCTGAACAGGGTCGAGTTCAGCTCATCCATTACCTTTTGGGGGTCTGACAGGCTGAACAGGTTCAAGGCATCATAAACATTCATGGTATGCTGCAAAGCACGCTCGCTGCGTTTTTTGGACTCCAGCAGATCTGCCCTGCCTTGCAGCAGTTTATCGTTGCTTTCCAATAAGAGATAAAAACCAAGGTACACAAGCACAAAAGCTATGCCTGTGTTTATGTCCGAATATTGAAAAGAGGCAGGGTTATTTGGGATACCGATTCTTTTTTGTATAAGCACTGATATGAGCATTAAGACCATTAAACCTGCTGATATTGTTTTCGAATACCTGCCAAAGGGCTTTAATGCCATGATTACCATCAGTATATTGATGAAATACCAAAGGTAAGGGCTGGCAAATCCCCCCGATAAAATTATAAAAATACTGTAGGCCAAACACTCCATTATTATGGTGACAATGATTAATTTATTGTTGTCCGGATAATTATTTTTATACAAATATATTCCTGCAGTACCGGACATAAGCATTCCGATAATAATAAATACTTTTGAAGATGTAATGTTTTTATTCCATATCAAAACATATACTAAGGTCAATACTATAAGTGATATTGTCCTATACGAAATGCACAAATTCAGTGATTCTTTTTCCCCTTTTTCATATTTCAACATATCCCCGTAACCGGACAGGTTTCTCTTGTCATCCGGTAGCTTTGTACACTCCTCCTAGGCAAGTAATATTTAGTTCATTATATTTATTTGTATAAGAGAATTCCTGAAAAATATGTCGATTCTGTAATAAAAATCCATAAAAAAAACCGCTCCTTCATTTTTCTTAAGCAGCGGCTTACTTGTTATAGTTCACCTTCATTAAAAACAATCCCTGGGGCGGGGCTGTCTGCCCCAAGTCCCTCCTGTCCTTGTCCTTAAGGGCTCTTTCAATACAGGAGGCATCCTTCAAGCCCTTGCCTATATCTATAAGGGTTCCTGCAATAATTCTGACCATGTTGTACAAAAACCCGTCACCTTTGACATAAAGCCTTATAAGACTTCCTTCCCTTTCCAGCCTTGCCTCAAGTATGGTTCTTACGGTTGTTTTCACATTTGAGCCGGAAGCCATAAAAGCTTTGAAATCATGGGTACCCAAGATCATTTTAAGGGCTTCCTCCATCTTATCTATGTTTAAGACCCGGGGTACAAAACATGAATACCTTGCATAGAAGGGATTAAGAACCCTGTCGTTGTATATTTGGTACATGTATGTCTTGTCATGAGCATCATACCTGGCGTTAAAATCCATGTCAACATCCACGGACTCTAATATCCTGATGTCGGGAGGCAGGTTGGCGTTGAGTGCAATCTTTATCTTATTCTCCGGAATATTGGTGTCAGCCTTGAAATTAGCCACCTGTCCCAGGGCGTGAACCCCTGCATCCGTCCTTCCTGAGCCCGTTAAATCGATTTTTTGCTTCATTACGGTATATAATGCCTTTTCTATGGTTTCTTGAATCGTAGGCTTGTTTAACTGGCTTTGCCACCCGTGATAAGCGGTGCCGTCATAGGCAATTATAAGCTTAATATTTCTTACCATATTCTAAACATTATTATGGCCGCAATATAAACAGTGAAAATAAAAGCTGCGGCATAATCGCCCCTTGTTATTTTCATTTGCCTCATTCTTGTCCTGTTAACTCCCCCGCGATAGCACCTGGCTTCCATTGCCATTGCCAATTCGTCGGCCCGCCTGAAGGCGCTTATGAAAAGGGGAACCAAAAGAGGAACCAGGTTTTTGGCCCTGCTTACTATATTACCGCTTTCAAAATCCGCCCCTCTTGATTTCTGAGCCTTCATAATCTTTTCCGTCTCTTCCATAAGGGTGGGGATAAAGCGCAGGGCTATGGTCATCATCATTGCCAGTTCATGGGCAGGAAGCCCGAATCTGCTGAAGGGTTTTAAGAGTGCCTCTATACCGTCAGTCAATAAAATGGGAGAAGTAGTAAGAGTCAAGAGAGATGTTCCCATTATCAGGAGGGTCAGTCTAACAGCCATGAAGCCTGCCTGCCTCAAGCCTTCCTCCGTAATCTTTATAAAGCCTAAAGTAAAAATAACCCTTCCCGGCGTCATCAAAAGGTTGATTAAAAAAGTAACCAGTATGATGAATAAAATCGGCCTTAAGCCCTTTATGACAAATTTTAGGGGTACCTTCGAAATAGTTATTACCACGGTCAAAAATACAGCTACAATCAGGAATCCCAAGAAGCTTTCAATCAAAAACAAGGATATAATAAAAATAATGGTAAATACAATCTTTAGCCTGGGATCAAGGCTGTGGACGGGAGAATCAACGGGATAATGCTGTCCTATGGTTAAATTTCTAAACATTTCTTCTCCTCACTTCCTTTAAGATTTCTTCTTTTGCTTCTTCAACCGTGAGTATATCCTGTTTAATGTTGAATCCCCTATTTCTCAGGTCCCTTACAATGGAAGCTATCTGCGGAATTCCAAGACCAATCCTTTCCAGTTCATCGGCTTTGGAATATATATCTTTGGGAGTACCCTGCATATGGACTTTTCCCCTGTAGAGGACTATAACCCTGTCAACTAACTTTGCAATATCCTCCATGCTGTGAGATACCAAAATAACGGAAACTTCCGATACTTCATGCAATTTCTTTACCTGGCCCAGGATTTCATTCCTACCTGCCGGGTCCAGACCTGCCGTAGGCTCATCCAAAATAAGGTAATCCGGTTTCATTGCAAGGACCCCTGCAATTGCAACCCTTCTCTTTTGTCCTCCCGACAGCTCAAAGGGGGATGCATCCTTAATTTTCTTATAGTTAAAACCTACTAATTCCAGGGCTTCTTTTACCCTATGGTCTGTTTCTTCCCGGGTAAGTCCCAAGTTTATCGGGCCGAAGGCTACGTCCTTTTCCACTGTCTCTTCAAAAAGCTGGTACTCCGGGTATTGAAACACCAGGCCCACTTTTTGCCTTATCAGCTTTAATTTTTTCTTGTCTTCACCAACTTGGGTACCGTCAACTTCCACTTTTCCTTCGGTTGCAGGTTCAAGACCGTTAAATAGCTGTATCAATGTCGACTTGCCTGACCCGGTGTGCCCTATCAGTCCTACAAATTCTCCCCTGTCGATTCTGACGTTGATTCCGTCTAAGGCCAGGGTCCTGAAGGGAGTGCCTTCACTGTATACATATTTTATATTTTCAGCTCTTATTGGCATAATAAATCCACCAATTCCTTTACTTCTATTATATCAGGAGGCAGATCAAGTCCTTCCTTAATAAGCTCCTGAGTCAGTTCCGTTACCTGGGGAACATCCAGGCCGTACTTTTTTATTTCATCAATATTTCTGAATACTTCCTTGGGCGTTCCGTCCAATTTTATATATCCTTTATCCATGACTATGACCCTGTCTGCTTGTACGGCTTCATCCATGAAATGTGTGATAAGAAGTATCGTTTTGCCCTCAGCATTTAACTTCTTCAATGTTTCCATGACTTCCTTCCTGCCGGAAGGGTCCAACATGGCAGTAGGCTCATCCAATATTATGCATTCCGAATTCAGCGCCAGGACACCTGCTATGGCAATTCTTTGTTTTTGTCCGCCTGATAATAAATGTGGCGGTCTTTTTCTGAATTCATACATGCCTACGGTATTTAAAGCTTCGTCAACTCTTCTTCTGATTTCTTCAGGCTCGACGCCTAAGTTTTCAGGGCCGAAAGCTATATCTTCCTCAACTATGGTTGCCACCAACTGGTTGTCGGGATTTTGAAAAACCATGCCGGCTGTTTGCCTAATATCCCAAAGCTTGGTATCATCGGATGTATCCATTCCTTTAACATAAATCTTCCCTTCCGTGGGGAGCAAAATTGAATTTATCAGTTTGGCCAAAGTTGATTTTCCTGAACCGTTCCGGCCTATAATGGCGGTGAATTCCCCTTCTTTAATATTGAGAGAAACACCGTTGACCGCATAATCGGTATTCTTTTCGTATTTATATTTTACCTTGTCTATTTTAATTATGTATTCCTTCATTCTTCACCTGATATTAGAATTTTAACGTTTTAAACACGCATAAGAATAATACCATCATTCACGCTATTTTACAACATTAAATTTCAATTTAAAAAATAATAAGGCAAAAATGAATTTAAGGACGGTTCTTTTGGAAAGAACCGCCCCCAGGCAATTGAGATCCTTAGCTTACGCTCAGGATCACAACTTATTAAACTAATTCGATTATCGCCATTTCTGCTCCATCCCCTCTTCTGGGGCCTAATCTCAGAATTCTGGTGTATCCACCGTTTCTATCCTTATATTTAGGAGCAACTTCTTCAAATAGCTTATATACGGCTTCTTTGTCGTATAAGTAAGCCAATGCTTGACGTCTTGCGTGCAGGTCTCCTCTTTTTCCAAGAGTGATGATTCTTTCTGCTACTCTTCTGAGCTCTTTGGCTCTTGTAACTGTTGTCCTTATCCTGCCGTACATGATGAGGTCAGCAGTCATGTTACGAAGCATAGCCACTCTATGGTCAGATTTGAACCCAAGCTTTCTGTGACTTCCCATTTAGTCCTCCTTT
>DCDC01000106.1 GCA_002316225.1 Firmicutes bacterium UBA1065
AGCCCGAAGGATCTCTTGAGATCCTTCACTACGTTCAGGATGACACTGAGCCTTTGATTACTTGGATGGCTTAGTCTCAAATTAAGTTTTCTTTTACCAAGACTTCTGCTATTTGTACCGCGTTCGTAGCTGCCCCTTTTCTTATCTGGTCCCCGCAGCACCAGAGAACCAAGGAATTTTCACAGCTAATATCCTTTCTTATCCTGCCTACGTAAATCAAGTCCTGGTCGGATGAATCCAGGGGCATGGGATATTTGTTGTTTTTCAAATCATCAATCAGCTTAACTCCTTCTGCCTTTGAAAGGAGTTCTCTTGCTTTTTCGGGAGTAATTTCTTTTTCCGTCTCAATGGTTATTGATTCGGAATGGCTTCTATAAACCGGAACCCTTACGCAGGTACAATTAACTTTCAGGTCCGGGTTGTGAAGGATTTTTCTACCTTCATTCTGAAGCTTCATTTCTTCCTGAGAATATCCCATTTCATTAAAAGATCCTATTTGAGGGATCAGGTTATATGCTATTTGATATTGGAATGTATTGATTTCAACAGGCCTGCCTTCACTGATAGCCTTTATTTGCTGGTCAAGCTCTTTTATTCCGTTAATACCAGCCCCTGAAACGGCCTGGTAGGTAGAAACAATCATTCTTTTTATTTTTGAATACTTGTTTAGTTCGTTAATTGCCACCAGGGCTATGATTGTCGAGCAGTTTGGATTTGCAATTATTCCTTTATGTTTCTTAACGTCTTCCCCGTTGACTTCGGGGACAACCAAAGGTACATCGTCGTTCAGCCTGAATGCGCTTGAATTATCGATTACAACGGCTCCTGCCTTAACTGCTGCAGGAGATAGCCTGAGGCTTATGTCATTTTCGGCAGCGCAAAGGACCACATGGACATTTTCAAATGAGGATTCTGTAGCTTCTTCGATTTCATAATTTTTTCCTTTGAATTCCATTAAAGTTCCGGCACTTCTTTTACTTGCAAGAAGCTTAAGTTCATTTACGGGAAAGTCCCTCTCTGCCAATACCTTCAGCATTTCTTGCCCGACTGCACCTGTAGCTCCCAATATTGCTAAATTGTACTTCTTCATATTCCCCCTCACCTTCTGCAGATAAACTGCTTTAATAATTAAGATTTTTGTAAATATTTCCTTTTATTATATCAAAATCATCCGGTCTGTCAAGAATCTATGAAGTCTGGTCTTATTTTCCATATCTTGTATTCCCTGACAGCCTGCCACTTGACCTGGTCTTTTTCAATTATTTCTTTAGTGTCCCCCTTATTGACTTCTATCTTATAGTATAAGGTCACATATGCTTTATCACTGTTGTTTGCATCAATCTCATAGCCGTAAACCTTGTAGTTTAACAGCTTAATATTGCTTTCTTCCTGAAGTTTGGCAAATTCATCAAAATCTTTCACCCTGTCTTCAAAGGGAGTCATCAAATAAGTGTAACTGTACCTCTTTTGAAGCATGCCGGTCAAATACTTATGGGCTGCGTCAGCAGGTGACTTCTCCGTGTAATCGAGTTCACCTTTATCAAGAGGATAAGTGGTCTCCTTTTCTTTATTCGTCACCATGAAGGCATAGGGATTATAAACATTGCTTGGAGTCCAAACCATGTATTCATTGATGCCAAGTTCTTTGGCGGCTATTATCTGGTCCCTTATCTTGTCGGGCCCGTAGGTGACATCCGCCC
This sequence comes from Firmicutes bacterium UBA1065, assembly GCA_002316225.1. GTDB lineage: Bacteria > Bacillota > Clostridia > Tissierellales > Sedimentibacteraceae > Sedimentibacter. The sequence continues at coordinate 1,701 of DCDC01000106.1, forward strand.
AGTTGAAGCCCTGAATCCAGGGACGGATGATGGGGGGTGTTTCCATGGATGAATTCTTTTCAATTGCTTCTTGCATGGCACCTTTTACAACCAAATAAGGATGGGCATTGGGGTCCTCCAAATTGTACCAGCCCGTCGAATAGTGGCTTGGGTAAACCATGGGGCAAATATTGTCCACATGTTGGCCTATCAAGATCCAGGTCTGACCTATATCCTCCGGATAATCGTCCCAAGTCCTTGTTACCAGGCCGAATACATCAGCTCCCAGGTTAACCTTGTAGGGCTCTAATTCTTTCCTTGCATATTCCAAAAACTCTGCAATTGCTTCATCCTTATCCCTGTCGTTTCTGCCCGGGAATTCGGTAATAGGATTGTAGTACTTGGCCCCATCCGGGAAACGAACATAGTCGAATTGTATTTCATCAAAGCCTAAAAGGGCTGCCTCTTTGGCAATTGCTATATTATAATCCCATACATATTTGTCGAAGGGGTTTATCCATGGGATGTTTCCGCTGTTGGGATCCAGCCAGATTCCGCCTGACTTAAGCTGGATTGAATGGTCGGGACTCTTAACGGCAAAGTTCTTGTCCTTGAAGGCCACAATCCTTCCTATGGTGTATATGTCATATTCCTTCAGGATATCAAGCACCTTTTGAATATCTCTTATGGGGAATTTTGTATCTTCATTCATGTTTCGGACTATTTCCACATCGGACTCGTATGTTATGAGGCCGTTGTCATCTTTCACGTTTATAACCAGTCCGTTTATTTCTGTGGCAAGGGCAATGCCTACAATGCGCTCAAATTTATTGGCTTTTTCCGCACTTTCAAACAATTCCCTTGCTTTTTCAGTATTGTTTTCTTCAAGAGCTTTAACATAAGCCCCATAAGCTTCTATATTCTCCTTGTTTAACTCTTCTCCCGCCGTGTGGCCTGTCACGTATAAGGCTTTTACTTCAAGGTTTTTCTTTTCTCTTTCTTCTCCCAGGGGTATAAGGGGAACGTAAAATTCTTTAAGCTCTTCCTTTCTTTGCTTTTCCAGCTCTTCTCTCTCCGCAAGTTTCTTTTCCAGCTCTATTCTTGATTTTTCTTCTTCAGACAGCTCATCTTCCGAATCAATGATATCAGGAGTTTCTGGATTTGTTACATCCTGAGAAGGTGGTGTATCTGCATCAGCTCCTGCGGATTCAGCACATGATGTCAGCAACACAGCCAATAATAATAATATAATTGCATATTTTGCTTTCTTAAACATAAGTCCTCCAATCGGTTAACAGGTGCAGGTAACACCTTTAGTATATGTATTGATTTTAACACAAGCTATATTCACAGGCAATGGATAATAGAGGTTATTTTGCCTTTGGGAAGAATATTATCTTTTCAATTTGGGTCTTATGGAATTTATGTATTGAGTGATGAACATGGTAAAGGAATAGTCGTAGATGATGAACAATATTTGACCCCCCAATATCATCCACCATCTTAGGGGTAAGCTTATAAAGAGTTTTACGAAAAAATACATTAATAGCAGGGAAAGATTAAATGACCCAATCTTCAAGGCGTAAGAGATGTATTTATTGTTGATTTTAGTTTCTATATAGTGCTTAATTATGCTGTATATACCGAAAAAACAAATGTAGGTGATTAATTCCGCCTTATTGAAGGTTAAAAAGAAACCCGAAATACAGGAAGCAAGGTAAAAGATTATACCTGCTTTTCCTCCGAATTCAACCACTGCCACTCCCACAATCAAGGCGGCGGCTGCCATCAATATTATGGTATTGGTTTCTATGATTGATGAAAGTATAATAAAGAGCTGGTTAAGCCCCAAAAGCACACCCAAATATGCCAGGTCCCTGCTTTTCAACAACATGAAATCAGGTCTCCTCCCAAGCATTCACACAAGCAGTCGGCGCAAATAAGCTGAGCACAGCAATCTGCACTACTTGGGCCTCCTCCGTAATTATATGCCCTCTGTTGGTATAAATGCTGCATGTTGTAGATTTGATTCAGATAATTTTGGTATTCAAAATTCGAAGGATCCATGTTCACTGCGGTTTGAATATATTGCAAACCTTGATTTATTGAGCCCATGCTTACATGGCAAACACCCATAAGAAAATTCCATTCCGCATTTCTTACATTTGTTCTTCTGAGAATGTTCATAGCTTCCTGGAATCTTCCTGCATTGATGTATGATCTGGCCGAATACAAATCTGCGGTACTGCCTGTATTATTGTTGGTATAGGTGGACCCGTATCCGGGACTATCGGCTTTTCCGCTCATTATTTCATCGTAGGCCCGCTGGATTTCCTTGAATTTTTCTTCTGCCAGGTCCTGGAGAGGATTGTTCACGTTCATGTCCGGGTGGTATTTCTTTGCCAGCCTCCTGTAGGCGCTTTTTACTTCTTCCTTGGATGCTCCTCTTTGCAAGCCTAAAACTTCATATGGGTCTTTCATCTGTTAACTCCTTTGTTTTTAGTTTATTCAACATCCCCGAATAAATGATATTATCTATTATTCCCTTGTCCCTTACTAAAGGCAGTTTTTCAATTTGGTCGCTCAGGAGGGACAAGTTGAGTATTATAAGGTTTTTGGCATACTCTTCCTTGTCATTTACCTTTAACTTGTTAAAAGGGTTATAGGACTTGTTTTCTTCATCCTTTTTCATATCATGGAAGGCATCTGTGAAATAGATATATTTTCCAAGATAAAAGCCTATTTTTCTTAAGCTTTTCTCCCAGTGGTCTTTCTTGTATAAAAAGATTTCTTCCATCAGGTGGCCAAACTCGTTTGATACGGCATCAATATCATCTGTGTCTTCTTTTTCAAGCTTTGAAATGTTGTTAAGCCTCATTTGTATTGTCTTTGTAAGGTCCGGAAAAGCAGAAGCTGATTTTTTGAACTCTCCTTCAAAGGCCTTTGCTGCTGCCAGGGATTTGTAATCCCTGTCATCTTCCCAATTATCGATCAAATTATAATATGAAAGTATGACATTCAAGGATGCCGCATAATCCGTTACATCGTTTTGTATGATGAGCTGCTTCTCTTTGGGATGAACCAGACACCTTTCCTTGGAGATTTTGTTTTCCGGTTCGTAAAGGGAGCTTAATAATAGTATCAAGAAGGTCATATCGTAATTGAGGGTAAGCCTTGATATGTTTCCGTGTTTGGTTTTCAAACGCTTGCAAAGACCGCAGTAATATCCCTTGTAGCTGTAATATTCCTTGAATTTCAGTTCCATTTTATTTATGGTAATATATCCGAACATTTACTCACTCGTTTCATTGTTGTTATCAATTGTATCAACTTTGCCTTGATTTATCAATACAAATTTATGGGACAGGCCTTTCATTGCTAAAATCATCATTATTTTATCATACACCCGCATAATTAAAATACTATTAATAAGTTATAAAAAAAAGGCTAATTTAAATATTTATTTAATTGACATAATTACTAGGAAAGAATATTATATAAAAAATATACAATGACGAAAAGTTTTGAATATTAGAAGTCAGCTCTATGACAATACGCTTGCGATAATAGAAATCAAGGGAGGGTGAAATGAATTCGGACAAAAAAGAAATAACCAGTGCCTTGACTCACCTTGGAGGAGCAATTTTTGGTCTTCTTGCCCTGGGCTTGCTTCTAAATGCAGCCATTAAGGCAGGCAGTTTGCTTGCTCTAATTTCCTTCTTAATCTTTGGCTTAAGCATGATATTCTTGTATTCCACCAGCTGCATTTATCATTTTATCGACAGCTCAAAGAAAAAAGCCAAGCTCATAATGAGAAAGCTGGATCACATAATGATTTTTGTTTTGATAGCAGGTACATATACCCCGGTCTGCCTTTTAGTTTTGAATAAGGATTTAGGTTATAAATTGCTTGCCTTAGTATGGTCTATTACAATAATAGGAGCATTTATTAAAATATTTTGGATAAATGCCCCCAGGTGGATAAGCGCAGGCTTATATCTAGGAATGGGATGGTTATCGGTCCTTGTTTTCATGCCCCTGGTGAAAAGCATGGCCCCGGGCGGTATCTTATGGCTTATAAGCGGAGGGCTTTTATACACGGTGGGAGGAGTCATATACGGTTTAAAAAAACCCAACATAGATAAACCATGGTTTGGGTTTCATGAATTGTTTCATTTATTCGTCTTAGCCGGTACCTTCTGCCATTTTATGATGATGTATTTGTATGTAGCTTGAGAAGAGCCAGCCGGGTAAAAATGACAAACATATAAGCTATTTTATCCGCCGCTGAGGATGGGCAGGAAAAATACTTCCGACTCATCTTCAACCTTATCTGAAAAATTCTTTGGAATACCATTGACAAGGACAGCACCTACCTGGTCCTTGTCAATTTTTAATTCGGTAATTATTTCTTCAATAGTAATATCTTTATATTCTAACGTAATATCTTTAACATCCTTATCACTGATAGATAACTTGATTTTTATCATGCCATAACCTCAATTCATCCAGTTCAGCCTGACTTATATCAAAAACTTGACCGGTGCTTTCTATCCTTGTATTTGTAAATACCTCCGGCATACGATAATCTTCCTTTTTAAAACCTGCAAGTTCATTAAATCTATGCTCATCTCTTATTGCTTCAAGGGCTGTTTTTTCAAGCCAATCCATGTCTAAATCCCAGCCGTGAACCGCATTTATCAAATCAACCAGGAGGTCCAGGTGGTTTGCTATAGCCCCTCTTAAAAACATGCATAAGCCCATGCAGTCTAATTTTGCCATTAAAACCTGTGCATCTTTAGAGGCTCCAAGAGGATTATCAGTCTTTATCATGGGACCGTAGGTATGGTCTGCCCCCATGGGAGATGTTGCAAAAGTAACTCCCATTGCCTTTATTGCCCTCGGGTCATATGCAGGCATTGCCTGACCGTTTACAACGGGGATGCGTTCAACCCCAAGGGTCTTTCCTGCAATAGCAGTTCCTTTTGAGAGCAGTTTTCCCAGCTCTGTATCATTTTTTATCTCATCCAATAATTTTAAGGCTCCTTCATTATCCCCGAATTTCGCTATTCCTGCTTCCATTGCCATTCCCATGGCTGCCCCTGTCTCTATGGTATCAATTCCGAAATCATTGCACAAGGCATTCATTCTTGCAATTGTGTCAAAATCTTTAATTCCCAGATTGGAACCCATTAAGCCTATCGTTTCATATTCCAGTGGAGACACAATTGTTTTTCCCTCTTTGTCGGGAACCACATTTGAGCATTGTATTATGCAACCCGGCATGCATGCATGGGAAGTCTTACCTTCTCCGCCTCTTTCCTTTATGAGCTTATATAGGCTTTCCCCTGAAATTTCTTCTGCATATTCAAATTTTTCTCCTTTGAAATTTCTTACGGGAAGTCCCGTCAAATCATTCGTGGTTCTAACCGTTGCAGATGTACCCAAAGTTCTGTATGAAACTGAAGTAGGGGCATTTAAAACTATTGAAGAATATTCCTTAAGTGTTTTATTGTATTTTTCTCTATCCTTTATTTCGACCGTGCCTCTTTCTTCTACTACGATTCCTTTTAGCTTTTTGGAACCCATTACGGCTCCAAGACCCCCTCTGCCGCTATATCTGTTAGGTTTTTTCTCCTTGTCCATACTTGCTATTCCTGCTATATTGTACAGTCTCTCGCCGGCTTGACCAATGCATGTAACTGCACAGTCCGGGTATTTTTCAATCATTTTTTCACAAAATTCAAAGGTTCCCATTCCCTTGTATTGTCCTGCAGGTTCCAGGGAGCACTTTTCCTTATTTATTCTTATATAATACCATTCATCTTCTTCAGGAATATCCTCGATAATAAGAGCTTTTATTCCAAGGGAGGCAAGCCACATGGCTGTAATTCCTCCTCCGTTGCTTTCCTTTATGCCACCTGTTAAGGGACTTTTAGCTCCTATTGCGATTCTGTTTGCACTGGACACATTGGTTCCGGTCAATAGTCCGTTGGAAATAATCAGTTTATTTTCTCTACCTAAAGGGTCGCATAGAGGATTTACTTCATTTAGCATTATTTTGGCTATTAGTCCCCTGCCCCCTGTTTTTAGATATTCCAGGGTAGCATCTTCGTATGTAATTTTTTTTGTTCTTAAATTTATTCTTATAATTTTTTTCATCATTTGTCTTCTCCTTTCTGCACCAATCTTATTATACCATTGAGTCATAAATTTAATCATATGTATTTTAACATATTCATGCCGGATACACTATAAAAAAATCCTGCGGTAGACCCGCAGGGTTTTTATTTTTATATTCAAGTATGCTTATGCTTGTCTTGCCTGATAATTCTGAATGTATTCTTCCAATTCTTTCGGTGATTTCTTAACCTTCATTTTGTGTTTAAATTGAGGTGATGACGGATCTTCTTCAATAGTCATGATTGAGAATCCGGTGAAACCGTAAAGAACTGATACTATCGGGCTTAAGATGTTAAAGAATGCAAAGGGTGCGTATGCAAAAGTACTTACACCTAAGAATGACGCCATTGTAGCCCCGCATGTATTCCACGGAACAAGGGCTGATGTAACTGTACCTGAGTCTTCGAGAGCTCGGGACAAGTTCCTCGGTGCCAAACCCCTTTTAGCGTAAGCATCTTTAAACATTTTACCCGGTAGAGCAATACCTAAGTATTGGTCTGCGCACAGAACGTTTACAAACAAGCAGGATAATACCGTTACTAAAATCAATGAGCCGGTCTTCTTTGCAAGATTCAACATACTGTTTGCTATACAAGCCATCATGCCGGTTGATTCAAGAACACCGCCGAAAGTCAAGGCGCACATAATCAGTGATATGGTCCACATCATGCTGTCCATACCGCCACCTGACAACAACTCATCAACCATTGCATGACCTGATTCGGCAGCTACTCCGTAATGGATAGCATCTATCATACTCCCTACGTCTCCGCTGCCCTGGAAGAACATACATAATGCTCCTAATACAACACCAAGCAGAAGTCCCGGAATTGCAGGCACCTTCATGGCAACAGCACCGATTGTAATTACAGGAACCAATAAGAATAAGGGGTTGATATAATAAATGCTTTCAATTGCCGTTAATATAGACTGAATTTCCGATGCATCCAAGGCTTTGCCCCTGTATTGCAGACCCAGCAGTATATATATAATGGCTGCAATTCCGTATGACAGACCTGTTGTATACATCATGTGTCTGATATGGTCAAACAATTTTGCACCAGCCATTGCAGGAGCCAAGTTTGTAGTGTCTGACAAGGGTGACATCTTGTCGCCGAAATATGCACCCGATACTATACATCCTGCTGCCAAAGCCGGTGATACTCCAAGGCCCTGGGCTATACCTATAAGCGCAACTCCAACCGTACCTGCAGTAGTCCATGAGCTTCCTGTAGCCAATGAAACTATGCTGCACAACAACAAGGCGGTGATTAAGAAGAAGGTAGGCGATAATATCTGTAAACCGTAGTATATTAATGTCGGTACAACACCGCCGCCAATCCACGTTCCAATCAACATACCAATTATGGCAAGTATTAAAATTGCCTGCATAACACTGCCAATTGAGTCAATGATACCTTTTTCAATTTCTTCCCAAGTGAAGCCTAAGCCAAAAACTGCTATCAGTGATCCTACCGCTGCTCCTATCAAAATAGGAATGTGAGGATCTGCTCCCAACACTATTATTGCATATGCCAATACGGCTACTATAACAAGTACTGGGATAATCGAAATACCCAATGTTGCTTCTTTCTTTTCTCTTGGAACCTTACTCATTATTTCCCTCCGTTTTATTTGTTCATGCAATGTTCAGGATATAAAAATTGCTAACCCATGTTATATAGTCCAACCCAAACCCAATAATAACGATATCCTGACATGCATGTTTATTTTTACGTAATCACACCTTACCCAAGGGTGTGAATACGTTTGTCACAGCCATTTTACCATAAACACTGTGCTTTGTAAACAAGATTTTGATGCAAAGTTATAAATAAACAAATTAATTATAAAAAACCAAAAAAACACTCCTTTCAGTCTAATCCTTGAAAAGTAATGCCTGGAAGGAGTGCTCCAAAATTTTTGTCGAAATCTTTTTAAAAAATATTGTTTTTATATTGAATATACAAGGCTCTTATTTCTGACATTTTTTCATTCATCTGCATTTGCAGATCCGAAGCCGTATCATAATCCCCCTGAGCTATTGCATTTTTAATCTTGGTGAATATGCATTTTTTAGTCATGCTGTCCTTCATCAGCTTTGTCTTCAGGTATACTATTTTCTCCCAATTTACGACATCCAAATCCGTTGCATGATCCGATTCGCTGTGGAGCTTTACAAAAGTTTTCAGCAGCACTATATTATCATGTATTATTCTTCCTTCAAGCTCATTTTTCCACTTTTCTATAGTGGAGACCCTGAAAGCATTTATGATTTCATCAGTGAAAACATCACCTTTTTTCAGGACTTCCTGCTTGATTTTATTGGAAGAGAAGGCACTGATATTTTCCCACACAGTTACGGGAGCCTTGCCGAAGAGCTTATCCCTTTCCTCCCGGGTATAACGCTCAAATACATCTTCTTCAGACCTGTATTCCCTGTATTTTTCCAGGTAGATTCCGTCTTCGCCGTATTTCTTTGATATTTCCTTCTCCAGCATCTTGCAGTCCATTCCTGCATCGATTACGGATATGATTCCGTCCAGCATTCCCTGGATGCATGCGGCAACAACAAGGTAAGTATTGGAGTAGGGATTTGGTGCCCTTAATTCAAATCTTGTTGCATTTTTATTGTCAATGTTTCTTACAAGACCGATAAGAACCGACCTGTTTCTGGAGGGTGAATCCTTGGCTCCTCCAAGAGAAGTCACGGTGCACACCGGTGCCTCATAGCCAGGTTTTAACCTGTTGAAAGCATCATTGGTCGCAGAAACAAAGGGATTTATAACCTCGTAATTCTTAAGTATTCCCATCAGAGCTCCGTAGCCGATCTCACTCAGGTAATCCTCCCTCATATCTTTGGGAGAAAAGAGATTTACCTTCCTGTTATCCTTAAGCCTTACACCTGCTCCCAGGTGGGTATGTTCGCCGTTACCTGCCACCCCTTCAATGGGTTTGGCTTTGAATATTACTTCCAGACCGTGGCTCCTGAACTGGTCTTCTATCAATTCTTTTATAAATATTTCATTGTCAGCGGCTTGAACAGGGCTTGAAAACCTCCAGTCAATTTCCAGCTGCTCCATAACATGGGTAATTCGTCCCTTAGCATCTATCCTGTTGGTGATGCCCCCCACTTCCTTATGAGCCATTTCCGGTTTTAAGTCATAAAGCTCCAACAAGTCCATAATTTTTTCCAAAACCGTTCTTACGGTACCCATGGTTCTTTTCCAATACTGCTCCTTTAGAACCTGGGATGCATGAAGCTCTTCAAAATCTGCACTTTGTTCGGGTGTTTTCACCCACATTTCAAGCTCGGTGGCAACAGTCAATAACACTTCATCCACGTCTTCATATTTGAAACCCAGGGATTCGGCAATATGAGGAGCCCTTTTCAACAATTCCGATATTTCTTTCTTAAAATGAGCTTCGGCTCTTCTGAGAACTGAGCGGGAACATATCTTTTTATTATTATGTATCAGGAAGGAAGGAATCTTTAAGGTTCCCACGGGAAGACCGTTTTCTTCGTTATAGTATTCATAGTTGTAATCAATAAACCAGTTGCATTCAGTATCCGGCAACAAATCAACCCTTGCATCGCTTAAATCGGCTATACCTTGCAGTTCAACGCTGGATCCGTCTGTCTGTATCCCGAATTTAAGCATTTCTTCCATATCCTTGATAAACAGCTTAATGGGAATTTTTTCGTCTGTCCCATTCCCGCCTATGTCCACACCCATAAAAGATACAAATTGAATTTCCGGATGGTCACATAAAATTTTGGTTAAACTTTCAACATCGTGGTGTTCAGGTTTTATCGTGTAAATCATCTTTCCCATATATTTCTCCTTATTTTAAAGTGTCTGATTATATCTGCCCTGGACGATTTCTATCAATTGGGAGGGCTCATATATCAAATAATCAGGTTTATGGCTTTTCAAGCTTTCGACTGTATTATATCCCCATGCAACCGATGCTATGTCCATGCCTGCTTTTCTTGCTGCCGTGATATCTCTTATTTCGTCCCCCACATAAAGATATTCGCTTAAATCTAATTTCCCTTTTCTTACAATTTTCTTCATTTTTGCTTCTTTGCCAAACATTGCGGCACTAACAACCAAATCAATAACATCGACATTATGAGCCTCCAAAAAAAGCTTCACATTTTTTTTGGAGTTAGTGGTTATTATTGCGGTTTTTATACCCATTTGCCGCAGCCTGCCGATAATTTCAAAAATATCAGGCTTACAGAGGTTAATGCTTTTTATGTCTTGAGTCAGAAGCTTTTTTCCTTTCTTTAGAAGAAAAGGAAGATATCTTTTTTTAAGCTCAATATATGCCATGACATCCTTGGCACTCATCCTTTTCAGATGCCCCAATTCGTCCAGAGTAATATTTCGTAAATTGTATTTCTCGGCCAACTTTTGATATATTATGAAATTTGCTTCTTCCGTATCGGCTAAGGTCCCGTCAAAGTCAAAAATCAAATACTTGTATTTCACAGCCATCCATCCCTGATACTCTATACTTTTATAAAAATTTATTTACTAATATATTATATTTTCCCCAATCAGTCAATTTAAAATTTAAAAAACTCCCATGGGAGTTTTT
>DCDC01000068.1 GCA_002316225.1 Firmicutes bacterium UBA1065
GTCCGTCTGCTGCTGATACAACTAAGATTGCTCCGTCCATCTGGGCTGCTCCGGTAATCATGTTCTTAACGTAGTCGGCATGGCCCGGGCAGTCTACGTGGGCATAGTGCCTGTTGGGGGTTTCATACTCAACGTGAGAAGTTGAAATTGTGATTCCTCTTTCTCTTTCTTCGGGAGCCTTGTCTATGTTGTCATAGCTTATAAATTCTCCCGTACCGTATCTTTTGTTCAAAATAAGCGTAATTGCTGCTGTTAACGTCGTCTTGCCGTGGTCAACGTGGCCTATGGTTCCTATGTTAACATGCGGTTTCGTTCTTTCAAATTTAGCTTTTGCCATATCTTTTTTCCTCCCGGATTTATATTTTAATTAAATTGGAGCTTACGAGCAGACTCGAACTGCCGACCTCCTCATTACCAATGAGGTGCTCTACCTCCTGAGCTACGCAAGCATGCTGTCAAACCCTCGTTGTTAACAAGCATTATTATATCAACAATGAAAAAATAAATCAATAGTAAAATTTAAGAGATTCTTCAAAGGCTGTCGCTCATATCGAAGAATCTCATCCCAAACCTGCACTAATTGTTTATCTGTAAGTTAACCTTAAGCTGCTTGTTTTTTTCCTCACCCTTTGCAGGGCGTTATCAACTGATTTTGAATCTGTATTTAATACTTCAGCAATTTCTTTATAGGTTTTTCCGTTACAGTATTCCTTAAAGACGGAGTGTTCATAATCGCTTAAATATTGTGTTGCAAATCCAATATAGTCGTGTTTTTCTTCCTCGGAAATCAATATATCTTCCGGATTCAAAGAATCATCACAAGCATATTCATTAAAAATGTATTCGCTGTCAAAACAATTAAATGCCAATAACTTTTTTTCTGTTTCATATCCTCCAGATTTTCTGAGCGCTGAAATAATTTGCCTTCTAATACATATAGATGCGTACCTTTTAAAGCTTACTCCAATCCTTTCATCATAAGTCTTCATTGCTTTAAAAAGTCCAATCATCGATTCCTGTAAAATATCATCATTTATATCGTCTGTTATGCAAAAGGAGTTGATGATTTTTCTGATTATACAAAGGTATCTCTTTATCAAACATCTTTCAGCTTGATCATTTCCCACATTGATTTGCTTTATGAGTTCTCCATCCGTAAACAAATCATAATCCTGACTGTAACCCAAATTGCTGAATAGAAAAAGAGAGCTGCTCATAGTACTCCTCCGATATTTATGGTAGCATGCATCATTTAATTAATTGAGGCAAAAATAAAGGATTTGTACCAATTGAGAATTAATCTTTTTTCATCAGCTACATTTTCTTCCTTATATTGTCAAGCTTCTCCAAAGTTGCATCATCCAGCATCTGATTAATGTTTGTTCCTTTTTGACCCGGCTTATCAGATTTTCTTCGAATATCCTTCTTGGTGTTCTCCAATTCAAAAATCAATTCATGAGCTGTGAGTCTTGTCCCTCCCCTTGCCAAAACAATTTGTTGAATTGCCCTGTCGGAGGTGGCAACTCTTACTCTTTCATACCTTCCTATCTTATCAAGCTGCTTCTCAATATATGAGTCTGCGGTTTCATTTTCCTTGGTATATACTACATCCACTCCCGAAACCTGCTCTGTTTTCTCCCTGCTTCCCTTCACCAGGTGAGCATCAAACACAACAACTACCTTGATTCCTTTATAGGCTTGATATTCACTCAAAAGCTCAATGAGCTTATTCCGGCTGTTCTCGATGTTTCCTGAAACATCCCTGTAATACTGCCATTGATTTATGATATTGTACCCGTCGATGAAGAGATATTCCTTCTTGGTTCTTGCCATATTAAGATGTCCTTTGCTTCATTATTTCATATATTATAATTGAAGCAGCATTGGAAGCATTTAAAGAAGTGATGTTTCCCCTCATGGGAATTTTAATCAAAACATCGCATTTTTCTTTAACCAGTCTCCCTATGCCCGAACCTTCACTACCTATTACCAAGCCGACCGGAACATCATACTTTTCTTCATATATATATTTATCCCCTTCCATGTCCGCACCGTATATCCAAAGACCCCTTTTCTTCAACAAATCCAAGGTTTGACTGATATTGGAAACCCTGCAGACAGGAAGATATTCAACTGCGCCTGCGGAAGATTTTGCGGCGACACCATTTATTTGGGCAGCCCTTCTCTTTGGAATTACTATGCCGTGTGCCCCAAGGCATTCGGCAGACCTGATAATGGACCCTAAATTGTGGACATCGGTCACTTCATCAAGAATAACTATGAAAGGCATTTCGTTTTTTGACTTAGCATACTCAAATATATCGTCTATATCCTTGTACTCATACTCCATAGCTTCCGCTATAACTCCCTGGTGCCTCTTGTTCTCGCTAAGTCTGTCCAAGGTTGCCTTATCCACATTTTTAATCAATATATCCTTTTCTTTTGCCAGCTCAATTATTTTATTAAGAGATCCTTTAGCCGCATCCTTGCTTATAAGAATGGTGTCTATTTCGGCATTGCTTCTCAATGCCTCAATCACCGGATTTCTTCCTTCGATTATTCTCAATTTTATCATCCTTTTCTGCTATTACCTCTATAGCCTTATGAAAAATATACAAAAGCCTGTCAATATTCTTATTTAAGAACAGGTATCCAAACAAGGCTTCAAATCCCGTGGCATATCTGTAATCCATAAATTCAACATTCTTGGGAGATGAAGTAACCTTTGCATTTCTTCCCCTTTTGACTATCTTTTTCTCCTCTTCGGATAATTCATCGGTCAATTGGCTCACGATATAAGCCTGGGCTTTGGCCCTTACAAACTTTACCGTAAGCCTGTGCATCTGGTTAACGCTGGTATCGTAATTATTCAAAACATAATTTCTAACCAGCAGTTCAAAGACAGCATCACCTGCATATGCCAGTTGTGCAGGTGAATACATGTTAGCATTGTTTGCTTTTTCGCACATTTTATTGAATAATTCAAAATTTTCGATTAATTTATTTTCTTCCAATTTACACCCTGTCTCGTATCTTCAAGCATGATGCCCTTTTCCAGGAGCTCTGCCCTTATTTTGTCGGCTAAGACGTAATCCTTGTTTTTCTTGGCTTCTTGCCTTTTTTGAATCATTTCCTCAATATATGCCACAAATTCAGCATCTACCGCATCTTTTACCTCTTCATCCTCTTTTAACAAATCCAGGGACAAAACCTTGTCAAAATCTTCGATTAAATAGAGCTTTTCTTTGTTGTTTAAATTCTCTGCCTTCAGCATTTCATACAATACGGTTATTGCATTGGCTGTATTCAAGTCATCTCTCAGGCAGTTTTCAAAGTCAAGCTTATACTTTCTGACAGCATTTTCGTCAACATCTCCTGCCGGATTGTCTTTGAGGGATTTGATCCTGCTCTTGAGTTTATTATATGCATTTTCCGCAGAAGTAAGCGAATCAAAAGTAAAGGCCAACTGTTTCCTGTAATGGGAGTTTAAAACGAAATACCTGTAAGACAAGGGATTGTATCCTTTATTTATGAGCAGGGACAAGGTCAGGAATTCTCCGCTTGACTTGCTCATCTTTCCTTCATTGTCAATGAGAAATTCGCCGTGCCACCAGTATTTAACCCATGGTTTGCCGGTGTAGCTTTCTGTCTGTGCTATTTCATTGGTGTGGTGGACAGGTATATGGTCTACTCCGCCGCAGTGGATATCCATCTGTTCACCTAAATTGCACAGACTAATCACCGAGCATTCAATATGCCATCCCGGATAACCCACTCCCCAGGGAGAATCCCATTTCATTGCCTGTTTTTCAAATTTGGATTTGGTAAACCACAAAACAAAGTCCTGGGGATTCTTCTTGTTTAGGTCTACTTCAACATCTTCCCTGGAGGCAACCTTGAGGCTGTTCAAATCCATTCCGGAAAGCTTGGTATAATCCTTAAACTTGGATATATCGAAATACACGTTTCCATTGGCCGTATAGGTATATCCCTTTTTCTCCAGGCCCTTTATAAACTCAATGTATTCGTCTATGTAATCTGTGGCTTTGGCAACCACATCAGGCATCTTTATATTGAGTTTTTTAATATCTTCAAAAAAGGCATCCGTATAAAACTGTGCGATTTCCCACACGGTTTTATTTTCTCTTTTTGCGCCCTTAAGCATCTTGTCTTCGCCTTCATCGGCATCAGATTCCAGGTGACCTACATCGGTAATGTTCATTACCCTTTTTACATTATAGCCCAAGTATCTGAGGGTCTTTTCAAAAACATCCTCATGGATGTACATCCTTAAGTTGCCTATATGAGCATAATTGTATACGGTAGGTCCGCAAGTGTACATTTTTACTAAATTTTTGTCTATTGGTACGAAATCTTCAATCTTCCTGGATAAGGTGTTGTAAATTCTCATGAAATCTCTCCTCTGAAATCTCTTCTCTTCACTGCCTACATTATATAATATCAATGTTGGAGTATCAAGCTAAATTTTCATGCCCCAACTTTACCAAATGGAACTGGAATGGAAAAAAAGTCAAAGAATGGTATAATTTTAATACAATTTTATGTATATTTTATGAAATTGCCAATATTTAAATTTTCTTAACAAGTATTGCTGCCTCTTTTAGTCGTCCTAAGCATAACGAGGGATCTCATACAATATGCAGTAAAATAAAAAATAGCACAACAAATTTTCACAGGCAATTGTTGTGCCATCTAAGAGGATTATTGATTCAGTATACTGTAGTGCAATATACTATTCTTTTAGAGCAGACGAGCCGGAAGGATTTAGAAAGTAAGGAGCATACAAGGCTGCAAGCTTAATTGCTTCAACCATGCTCAATTCTCCGGCTATCCCTTTCCCTGCAATATCAAATGCAGTTCCATGGTCTACTGATGTTCTTAAAAATGGCAGATTATTTGTAATAGATATAGTTCTTTCAAAATCCACCATCTTTGTGGCAATATGCCCCTGGTCATGATACAAGGACAGGACTGCATCATATTTGCCCTTTAAGGCTAAATAAAATACCGAATCAGCCGGTACCGGTCCGACTGCGTCAATGCCAAGATTCTTTGCTTTTTCAATGGCCGGCATTATTTCATCAATTTCTTCATAACCAAACAATCCATTTTCCCCGCTGTGTGGATTCAGTCCTGCCACTGCAAGCTTTGGATTATGCACTCCTAATATTTCAAGAGCTTCCTTGCACCTTAATATAAATTCATAGACGCTTTTTTCAGTAATCATATCGCATGCTTTTCTTAAAGCTACATGTCTTGTTAAAAAGAAGACCCTGAGGTTATTGACCTGAAACATTGTGAGGGGATTTTTTGTATTTGTTAAATCCTCAAGAATTTCTGTATGTCCTATGTATGGAATATTTGCAGCCTTTAATGATTCCTTATTTATTGGAGCCGTAGCTATGGCATCAAGTTTTGTGTCAAGTGCCAATGAAATTGCTTTTTTTAAAAACTCAAAAGCTGCCTTGCCGCTCATAGCTTGTACCTTTCCGATTTCAAGCAAATTGATATCCACATTGTTTAAATCAATCATGTCTAGAGCACCATAAACATATTTGCCATCCTCAGGCTCTGCTGCAAGGTTTAATGCAAGTTGAATATTGCAAAACTTCATAGCCTGCAATATTGTATCTTTGTCTCCTATTACTATAGGCTTGCATATTTTATATATTTCTTCTTGATTTAATGCCTTTACAACTATCTCAGGTCCTATACCCGCCGGATCCCCTATGGTTATTCCAATTATTGGTCTCTTCATTGCTTAAACCCCTACCTTTTTATAGTATGATAATCATTCGATAATTTTGTAAACATATAATTAACACACTTAATAATTGCTTTTTCATCACCCACCAGGCCCCCCTTGGTAATTATAGGCATATTGTGATAAGTACCGTCAATTATTCTTCCATAGACAGCAAGAGGTAGAACTTCATCCTTAACTTCAATGGCAGCTGCACCTAAGGCATTGCATACGGCAACCGTTACATCCCCTCCAGAAATATAGAGTCCTCTAAGCAAAGAGTTTGATTTTTCCAAAGTTTTGACTGTAATCTCAGCAAGTCCCCCGGATATTTTCTGAGATACTTCATCTTCTGATATTTTTTCTTCCTTGGCAATCATCCTCAAATCCAGTATGTTGTCTTCACTTAAAGTAGTAACTCCTATAACTTCAAATTCCGATAATCTGCTGAGCAGCTTATCAACTGCTTCATTTATTTCTTTTTCCTTCGTCTCTTTATATAAGAGATTCGAAGCATTTACCTCTACAATAAAGGTCTTATACTCCATTTTAAATTCATCAAGCTGTTTTTTTGTTAATCCTGATATGCTTCCTATTGTCATCAATACTTTTTTGCCTTTTTCTCCTTCGGGTATGTCCAAAAGCTCAGCTGAAAGAGCAGCTGTAAAAGGTCCGGGGTCTGCGGATATAACACTTAATCCGGTATTTTTTACAGCCCTGGCGATATTTATAATATCATCATTTGTTGTTGCATCAACAACAATTATCCTGTATCCCTTTCCTATTTGGTCGATTATCGAATTTTTAATTGAATCTGTTCCTTTTAACACTTTACCCAGTTCAACATATCCGATTTTCTCTTGCATTTGTTCTTCAAGCAAGTTAACAACCTTGGAAGTTAAAACAGGGGTTTTAGGATCTGTTGCAACAGGCGTCTTTTCAAGAGGCACCTGATGAACCATAAGGTAGCCTCCAACACAAGTTCTTCCGGAGGCAGGGAATGACGGCACAACAATGGCATAAGTATCATCTTTAACATTATCTAATATAGCTGATATCTCGGCGCCGATATTTCCCCTAAAGGTACTATCGATTCTTTTTGAAAACAAGGTAACATCTTCATCTTTGAAAAATTCAACTATACTTTTAACTCTCTTGTATGCTTCTTCTCTTTTTATGTAAAAACCACGGCCAACATTAAAAAAAATGCTATGAATCTTTTCATCAATTAATCCTCCTGTTTTTCTTTTTTACTAAATTGGACAAAAAATAAAATCATGCATAATAAATAGTTTTTAATATCAACTCCCTCACTAAATATTTTTTTTACTTATATCGTCAAATATCTTAAAATGCTTCCATACATCAACAGAATGCTTAATGGCCTTTTCTCCTGCTTCAAGGTCTCTTTTAATTATTGAGTCAATAATTGGCCTGTGGCAGCTGAGTGCTTCTTGTCCAAAAATTTCATCTCTTTTGTCTTTATAAATATTTGGGACATATAAATCCATTACTAAATTATAAATAGTTTGTACCAATCTGTTTCCTGTTGCCTTGCCAAGTGCTGTATGAAACATTAATTCCGTTTCAATCAGAACTTCATCTTCAAATTCTCCCAATTTAATTTTTTCAGCAGTATATGCATATGCCTTTTCCAAGCTGTCAATATCTTCTTGTGTTGCATTTTGTATCGCTAATTTTATTATTCCTAATTCTATCACTTCTCGTAATTCTTTTAATTCGTTTACTTTATACCGCTTATGTCAATTATTAATTCATTTTTATTCTAATTGATTTATTTTTAACAAATTAAGCGCACTCTTGCACCAGATTAAACTATGTCCAAAGAAATGTGTAATCCTAATGTAATGAAAATGTTGTAGGAAAATGGTATAATAACAAGAAAAATTTATGCGCCTTATTAGGCCATAATCCTTTAAGGGACATCCTTTCATTATGAAACGCTAACCTGTTAAGATTAGAAAGGAGATATAATGAAGAAGACTCTATCATCTATAATATTTTTTATGCTTTTTATAAATACATATGTTTATGGAGCTACCGGTTATACTAACATTTCAAATATTGGTCTGTATAATAATGCAAACTATGGCTCGGGAATAAAAGACACCCTGAAAATGAGTTCAAGGCTTGAGATACTGGATCAAAAGGATGGGTGGTGTAAGGTAGAAACACTTGAGGGCAAAACCGGATGGATTGAAAAATATTTTGTATCCCTCCCCTCGGAAAGATACATTGCAAACAATACAGCCTACAATATAAATATAAGAGAAGCCCCCACAACCGGCTCCAAAGCAGTCGGAAATTTAAAACCGGGTGAAAGGGCTGAATATATCGACACATACCACAGCTGGCATATCATTAGGTATGCCGGTGGTGAATACTACATAGCAAGCTGGTTAACGGATATCGAATACAAGCAGGCGGAAAAAATATATTTCCTCTATGACTCCATCAATATTAGAAGCAAAGCCTCATTGGACAGCAAGGTCATCACCCAGGGCAACAAGGGAGATTCCTTTGAAGTTGTTGGGGAAGAAAAGGGCTGGTATAAAATTAAGCTAAAAGATTCAAGTTTCGGTTATGTTGCGGCATGGCTCACTACCCATGACCCAAACAGCTTAAATCCGGACAAGGTAACCTACAAAAGAACTAGCGATGCCTTAAACTTGAGGACAGGCCCCTCTGTTGAATACGACAGGATTCTTACCTTGAAGGCAGGTGAAACGGTAAGAGTTGTGGCAAGCCAAGGAGCTTGGGACAAGGTAGTTACTCAAAATGGATATACCGGATGGTGCAACAATTATTATTTAAAAGAAAGCCTCCCCCTGGCGGGAAAAGTCATACTCCTGGATCCCGGCCACGGTGGCAATGATCCGGGGGCAATAAGCTACTCAGGAAAATATGAGAAATATATAAACCTTAGCGTTGCCCAAAACTTAAAGGAAGTGCTCAACAAGGCAGGAGCAATCGTCTATATGACAAGATCCGGTGATACATATATTACTAACAAGGAAAGGGGCAGGTTGGCCGATAAATTGGGAGCTGACATCCTACTTTCCATACACCACAATTCACTGGGCAACAGCGATTATTTCGGACTTTCAACATATTATAACACAATAAATTACAAATCCCCGACCTACGGCTACAATTTGGCGGAAGCAATATACTTAAATGCAGTTTCAATAAACGGGGTTTACAGGGATGGCATATTGGACAGGAATTACGAAGTTTTAAGAGAAACCAATACTCCGGCTGCCTTGATAGAAATAGGCTTTATGTCTAACCCAACGGAAGAAATGAACATCCACAACCTGAGCTTCCAAAATGTCATGGTTGAAAAAATCGCTAACGGTATAATAGATTACTTTTATGCATATTAAAAGCAAAATACGGGTGCTGTCATAATTGACAGCACCCGTCTTGTCCTTGTTATTCTTGAGATCCTTCGCTTCGCTCAGGATGACGCAAGGTAAAGTTCAGGATGATATACGTATCACTAAATAAACAGTTCCGCGAAGATTTCTACAAGCAGGTCATCCTTGACGGCTAAGGATAAAATCCGGTTATGCTTGATAAAATCCGGTACCCTCTTTATGAAAGCCGTAGGATTTTCCCTGAACCTTTCAATCGTCTCATGGTAAAATTCTTCAGCCTTATATATTTTAAATCTTTCTAACCCGTATTTTTCAGCAATTTTTTCAAAGAACCTTATTGCTATATCCTGGTAGTCATTTTCACCCTTCATGTCCAGGATGGACTCCAGCCTGGGCAGGACCTTCTCAAAAAACATCCTGTCTTCGCTCACCTTGTCATATCCTAAAAGATGTCCTATATAATACAACCTTTCCTTATATTCATTGTAAAAATCCACCAACCTGTTTATAAAGTTTCCCTCATAAGGAACTATGTAATACTTGTAGCCCTTAAGCTTTTTGAAAACCTTCATGGTGTCGTAGTAGCCCAGATTTATTAGTTCCATTGCTTTTTCCTTGTTAAAGTCCAAAGCACCCAACATTGATCCCAGGCTTTCCACCGGTTGAATGTAGGTTATGTTTAAATCCTTCTTCCTGACCTTCCTGACCACACCCAAAGCTAAGGTCCTTACGGCTATAATATCCTTATAGCCCTTATTAGCCAAGATATCTATGGGAAGGTTGTTATAAAAGCCCCCGTCCAAATATTTTTTCCCGTCCACCTCTTCTATTTTGAATGCAGGAAGGTTTGCGCTTGCAATCAGAAAATCAATTAATTTCCCTTTGGGTATATCTTCCTTCATGAGCTCCATGGGCTTCTTGTCGGTCAGATTAACCGTTACTATTCCAAAATCTATATTAGAATTGCGTATTTTATCCTCATCTATGTAAGAGTCAAACAGCTCCCGTATTCTTGAAGTGTCCAGGCCTCGATTGTTCAGGATTTCTTTGGATTGATGCAGCAAATATGAGAAGTTGATATCATGCAAATTAAAATTTTTCAAATCAGTGATTGCTTTTGGGTCCAGGTCAAACAATTCGTATGAATTGACGCTGTACCATATTTTTTCAAGCAGGTCGTAATCACCCTGAACCATCATGGCCCCATTGATGGCACCTATTGATGTTCCGGCTATCCCTCCTATTTCGATATTCAGTTCTCTTAATGCCTTATATGCTCCCACATGGTAAGCACCTTTGGCACCGCCGCCTTCCAAAACCAATCCGTACATAATATCACCTATTCAACCGATAATAATTTAACTTGTGTTGTACCCTTTAATTTTTTCATTTCAGCCACCACTTCGTCAATAGGCTTGCTCAAGTCGGAAATATCCAGGGATACATTCACCGATGCCTTGCCATTGATGGGAATGCTTTGATTTATGGTAAGAATATTGGCATGTTCCTGGGATAAATAATTCAGGACATTGGAAAGAACCCCTTTCTCATGCTTGAGCATCATTGATACCACCGCTTTTCTGCCTATTGAGTTTTCATCCGGTGAAAAAACAAAATCCTTATATTTATAATAAGTACTCCTGCTAATACCTACGGCTTTCACCGCCTCGCTAATACTCTTTGCACTTCCGCTGTTGATTAAGTTCCTGGCTTCAATTACCTTTTCATATACATCCGGAAGGATTTTTTTGCTTACAATCAAATAGTTTTTCATCTTCCACCTCTAATATTATAAAATTTCAACTTTTGCCCCCGTATTATCTGTCTCCAGCATCTTAATTTCCCAATTGTGCTTTAATCTGCTCATGCCTTCTTTAATTCTAACAGGAAATCTTTCATCCTTGGTTATATTCATTATAGTTGGTCCCGAGCCGCTTATAAAAATCGCCTGTGACCCCCCTTTTACACATATTGCTTTTACCTCATCCCACTCATGTATCAGGCTGCCCCTGTATTGCTGGTGCAGCTTATCCTTCAATGCAATCCTTATCATCTCCATATCCCCTGTTTCAAGAGCCTTTAACAAGACTGCAACCCTTGAAAGATTAAAGACCGCATCCTGGAAATCAATTGTTTTGGGAAGAATTTTCCTTGCTTCATGGGTAGAAGTTTTAAAATCAGGTATCAAGGCACAAAACTTAAGCTTATTGCTTATGTCGTACCTGATTGCATAAGGCTTTTCATTTTCAATCAGGGAAGCCGTCAGTCCCCCGTAAATGCAGGGAGAAATGTTGTCCGGATGTCCTTCTAACATAACGGCAAGCTCATACATTTCATCCCTTGTAAGCCTTCCCTTGTAAAGGGCATTGGCCCCAAAGACTCCTCCGACTATGCAGGCTGAACTGCTGCCCAGACCCCTTGAAACGGGAATATTCAGTTTCATGGAAATTTTTAAGCCGTCAACCTTTTTCCCCAATTTTTCCGCGGCAGCAACAAAGGATCTGTAAACCAAATTCTTCTTATTCTTATAAATATCCGGACACCCTTCGATAATTAACCCTTTATCAATTTCTTCAAAAGTGTATTCATTGTATAGTTTAAGCGCTAAGCCCAGGGTATCAAATCCGGGCCCTATGTTTGCCGTAGTTGCCGGAGCGGTAACCTTAACCATTTTTCACCTCGTTAATACTCTTATTTGAAGCTTTGGTTACAAAAGCTTCCATTTCATCGACGGCGCAAGTTTCAAAATGCCTGATTTTTTTGTTTTTTATTTCACTTAAGTTTTCGGGTATCTTTACCCCTGTTTTTTGTGATAACTCCTCCATTATTGCAAATTCATCATCCTTTGTCCTGCCGTAAAGGGCCTCATATACGCTTCCTGCAAATTTAAAGGGGCTGGCTGTTGCAAGAACCACGCTGACACTTTCATCCCCTGTATCTATTTTATAATCTTCTAAGGATTTATATGCCACCGCAGTGTGGGTATCAAGAAGATATCCCTCTTCCTCAAAAACTTTCCTGATGGTTTTTTGGGCTTCCTCCATGTAAACACAGCCTCCGTAAAAGTCTTCCCTGAGCTTTTCTCCCATTTCACCGGTAATTTCATACCTGCCGCTGGCATTTAACCTTTCCATATATTCCCTGACCCTTTCATTGTCCTTGCCGCTTAAATAATACAGGAGTCTTTCCAGATTGCTTGATACCAAAATATCCATGGAGGGTGAAATGGTTTTGTAAAATTCCCTGTTTTTATCATAGACTCCGGTTTTAATAAAGTCATAGAGCACATTGTTCTCATTTGAAGCACAAATCAGCTTATTAACGGGAAGTCCCATAACTTTTGCGTAGTATCCGGCCAAAATATTCCCGAAGTTGCCCGTAGGAACGGCAAAATTAACCTTGTCCCCTGTCTTTATAGCATTATATTCTACAAGCCTGGCATAAGAATAAAAGTAATATGCCACCTGGGGAACCAATCTCCCAATATTAATGGAATTGGCAGAGGACAAAAATTTGTTTCTTTCCCCCATTTCCTTGTTGAAGCTTTCATTTGTAAATATATTCTTTACCCCGGTCTGGGCATCGTCAAAATTGCCTTTAACAGCACAAACAAATGTATTGACCCCTTCCTGGCTAGTCATTTGCAGCTCCTGAACCTTGCTCACCCCTCCTAAGGGGTAAAATACCACAATCTTGGTCCCCTTAACGTCCTTAAAGCCTTCTAAGGCTGCCTTGCCCGTATCCCCTGATGTGGCAGTAAGAATAATTATCTCTCCTGTAATGTCATTCATTTCATAGGCTGCCCTCATGAGATGAGGCAATATGGAAAGGGCAAGATCCTTAAAAGCAGATGTGGGCCCGTGAAAAAGCTCCGTTACATAATTATCTCCCACTTTAACCAGGGGAGTTATTTCATGTGAAGAGAATTTATCGGTGTAGGCCTTGCTTACGCATTCTTTGATTGTTTCCTCGGGAAAATCATCAAGGAGGGTAGAAAGGACAACTTCTGCGATTTCCAGGTAACTTTTCCCCGGTAAGCTCTTTATGGGTATTTTTTTCTTTTCCAAGTCTCTCATTACAAACAAACCGCCATCATTGGCAATACCCTTCAACACGGCTTCCGAAGCAGCAGCCTTCAGCCCGGAATTTCTGGTGCTTTCATAGCTTTGAGCCATAGAATCCTCCGTCTTTTATTTATTAATATATAATATACTGTTCTCGTACCAATTACAAGTGTTTTTTATTTGTGACATCGTTTGCTGCTATGAATTTAAGTCATAACAGCATGTATCATTGCTATGAATGCTCCCCGAATTTTCATTCTGAGGGCTTCAGACAGAAGAATCTTAAAGCAAATAATACTGTTTTTATTTTGATTTGTATGATAAAATAACCTTAATAAGAAATTCGGCATTATTCTGAAGGCATTATCTCGAAGAATCTCATGAGATCCTTCCCTTCGCTCAGGATGACAAAAGCATTCAGGATGACAAAGCATATGGAAATAACAAGGAGTAATCATGAAATATATCAGTATCTTAGGCTCCACCGGGTCCATAGGAACCCAGACCTTAGACGTTGTGCGACAGCATTCCGACAAAATTAAGGTCGTAGCAATTTCGGGAAATACCAACATCCAACTCCTTAAAGATCAAATATTGGAATTTGAACCTGAATTGTGCTGCGTCATGGATGACTTAAATGCCCTTAAATTGAAAAAAATGCTGCCTTCCCATCCTAAGACGGAAATTGTATCAGGCATGGAAGGCTTAATTGCCCTTGCAGAATATAACAAGAGTGAAATTATAGTAACGGCAATATCAGGTATGATTGGCTTAAAACCCACGCTTGCTGCCATTAAGAAGGGAAAGACCATAGCCCTTGCCAATAAGGAAACACTGGTAACCGGCGGAGCTTACATAATGAACACGGCCAAAAAATACAAGGCACCCATAATTCCCGTTGACAGTGAGCACAGCGC
>DCDC01000195.1 GCA_002316225.1 Firmicutes bacterium UBA1065
GGATGGGGAGGCAGCATTCAAACCATGATGCCGATTTTTAATATACTTAAAGACAGATTCAGGGTTGTAACCCTGGATTTACCGGGCTTCGGCAGAAGTGACACCCCCAAAGTCCCATGGAATTCATACGATTATGCCGAATGTATTAATAAATTCATAAAAAAACTAAATTTAAAGGACTTGATCTTATTCGGTCATTCTCACGGAGGCAGGATTTCAATAATATTGGCTAGCAAATATGACTTTGTCAGAAAATTGATCCTCATAGACAGCGCAGGAATCATTCCAAAGAGAAAAGCTAAGTATTACATAAAAGTATACGGATTTAAGCTGCTAAAAAAACTTTATCTCATGCTTCCTGCCAAAAACAAACATGCAAGTATGGGTCAATTTTATAAGAAATTCGGGTCCAGGGATTACAAAGATGCAGAAGGGGTTATGCGGCAAACCATGGTCAAGGTTATCAACGATAACCTCTTGAGTCTTTTAAGGCTTATTAAGGTACCGACCCTGTTGATTTGGGGGGAAAACGACCAGGACACCCCCCTTTATATGGGTAAAATGATGGAAAATGAAATCACTGACAGCGGCCTTGTTGTTTTAAAAGGAGCAGGCCACTATTCATATGTGGATAACTATGACCAGTTCAGGGCAGTTATCAATGTATTCTTAAAAGAAGATTGCGGAGAGTGAAAATGGAGATTGTTATAAGTCTGTATATATTGATATGGTTGAAACTGTGTGAAGAAAAATTGAAAAAAAGCCTTCATATATTGCAATTGGAAGGTTATAACAGTGATAAGTACATATATTGGATGCAGAACAACAAGGAAAGGGTCCATACCAGGGATGACAAGATATATGTTACTCTTCTGTTGATTCTATCCTTGAGCTTGATCCTAATTTCTCCTCTTCCCAGGACTCCTGTCTATCCTTTGATTTATGCAGGTATATCCTTGTTTTTTGCGGTTAAGAACTCAAGACTTGCTGAAGAAGCAAAAAAACCCTTGGTTTTTACAAAAAGAGCCAAAAGATTATTTGGAATAGCCTTGTTTTTGGTTTTATTTGACCTAATGCTGACCTTAATTGTAATAAGGTGGCTGAGCAAGGATATATTGGCTTATTTTGCCGTTTGGGCTGGCATTTTGACGGTTATTTATTATTTTTCCTCCTTCTACATGTATGGAGCAAATATAATATCAAAGCCCATTGAAGAAAGAATAAATAAAAAATACTATGTTGCTGCATCGGAAAAAATAAAAAACATGAAAATAATTTCGGTGGCCATAACCGGAAGTTACGGTAAAACATCAACCAAATTCATAACTGAAACTATTTTAAAAGAAAAGTACAAGGTTTTAAAAACACCCGAAAGTTACAATACCCCCATGGGAATAAGCAAGGTAATAAACAATGACTTGACCGGAGATTATGATGTTTTTATTGCTGAATTGGGTGCTACCAAGATCGGTGACATTGATGAGGTTGCAAAGCTTACGAATCCTAAAATCGGCATCATTACATCAATCGGTCCCTGTCACCTGGAAACTTTTAAGTCAATAGACAATATTATGAGAACCAAGTATGAGCTAATAGAAAATTTACCTGATGACGGCACGGCTATTTTCAATTACGACAATCCCCATGCAAGAAAATTAGCAGACAAAACTTTCAAGAATAAGCTTGTCTACGGCATAGATAGCTTTGAAGATACGGATGTATTTGCTACTGATATACATGTTGACAGCCTTGGTTTGGCCTTTACCTTATGCATAAGAAGCCTGGGAGCAATAGAATGCAGGACCAGGCTTTTAGGCAGGCATAACATACTAAATATTTTAGGCGGGGCGGCAATCGCATCGGTTTTAGGCCTGACCCTGGAAGAAATAAAAAGAGGGATTTCAAAATTAGAACCTGTAGAACACAGGCTGCAGCTAATAGATCCGGGAACGGGTGTTTTGGTCATCGATGATGCATTTAATTCCAATCCTGACGGAGCCAAGGCTGCCCTGGATGTGCTGAACTCTTTTAAGGACAGGAGAAAAATTATAGTTACACCGGGAATGGTTGAATTAGGGGATTTGGAAGAAACAGAGAACTTCAGATTCGGTGAGCTTATTGCATCCGTATGCGATGTTGCCATATTGATCGGAAAAAAACGAACCATGCCTATATACCGGGGAATGAAAAAGCATAATTTCAATGAAGATAATTTGTATGTGGTTAATTCATTGAATGAAGCTACAGAATTGATAAAAAACATAACAAAAATTAATGACGTGATTCTTTTTGAAAATGATTTGCCCGACACATACGACGAAAAATAATAAATAAGGAGGAAGTCATGAAAAAAATAGGTATCATTATCGGCGGTAAATCCGTTGAACATGAAGTTTCAATAATAACTGGCATGCAGGTTTATGAAAACATAGACAAAAGCATTTATGAACCTAAAGTTATCTACATACAAAAGAACGGCAAGTGGCTGTTTGGGGACAGTCTTCATGACATAAACAATTATAAGGTAAAAAAATTTGAAGATGCTTATGAAGTTTTGCCGGGCTTTAAAAACGAGAAGCTGATACTTTACCCTCATCCCGAAATAAAAAGCGGATTTTTCGGGAAAAAATACCAACCCTATGAAATTGACCTGGTATTTCCTGCCGTACACGGCACAAACGTTGAAGACGGGGCCCTCCAGGGCTTATTTCAAATGAACGGTGTTCCTTATGCATTCGGGTCCGTTTTATGTTCAGCCGTTGGAATGGATAAGGTTATAATGAAGAAGGTTTTTCAAAGCTATAACCTGCCCATAGTTGATTATATATGGTTTTACAGGTCAAGCTATGAGGAGAACAAGGTAAAATACATTGAGGAGGCAGAAATGATCGGATATCCCCTCATCGTTAAGCCGGCTAATTTAGGCTCAAGCGTAGGAATAAACAAGGCAAGGAATCTGGATGAACTCTTGTTTGCCATTGATGTTGCCAAGTCTTATGACAGGAAAATAATAGTGGAGAAATGCCTTGAAAATGTGAGGGAAATAAACTGCGCCGTAATCGGGTACGAAAATAACCTTCAGACATCTCTTTGCGAAGAGCCTTTAGGTTGGAAAGAATTCTTGACTTATGAAGACAAATATGTAAACAAACAGAAAGATGCAAAGGAAGCCAAACGCCGCATACCTGCGGAAATTGATGAAGAAATCGAAAACAAAATCAAGGATTATGCCAAGGATGCCTTTAAAGCGGTGGATGGGTGCGGAAATGCAAGAATAGATTTTCTTTTAAGCGGCAACAATATATATGTAAATGAAATCAATACCATTCCCGGCTCCATAGCTTTTTACCTCTGGGAAGGCAAGGGAATATCTTTTAAACAGTTAATTACAACAATAATAGAGCTTGCAGAACTCCAGCACAGCCAAAGAAAAGTAAATATTATTTCATATGATATTGATTTATTAAATAAAATGGGGGCAGGCGGAAAGACTAAATAAAAAAATCAGGAGAAGTACATGAACTTTAAAGAAAAAATACTGGCATTCATGAGGGAAGAAACATATAAGCCTTTAACCTTCAAGGAGCTGCTTCTGGCACTTGGAGTCGAAGAAAATATGAAAAAAGCCCTCTTGGTTGCTTTGAACGAACTTGAAGATGAAGGCAAAATAATATTCACCAGGACCGAAAGATACGGACTGCCTGAAAAAATGAACCTGGTAATAGGCACCCTGGAAGGCCATCCCAAGGGATATGCCTTCTTATTGCCGGATGATAAAAGCATGAAAGACATTTTCATTTCACCAGCGGACATGAACGGTGCCATGCACGGAGACCGGGTGATAGTAAGACCCATGAAGGTTCTGGAAGATGTAAAAAGTCCCCAGGGCAAAGTTATCAGAATAATCGAAAGGGCCAATCCTTATGTGATAGGTACTTTTCAAAGAAGCAGGCATTTTGGTTTCGTGGTGCCTGATGATAAAAGAATCTCTTACGACATATACGTACCCAAGGAAGAATTTAACAATGCCAGGGAAAACACCAAGGTTTCCGTGAAAATCATAGAATGGCCCGACCAGAGGAAGAATCCGGAAGGAACCATAGTAGAGGTTTTAGGTGATATAGAAGATACAAAAACACATATTGATGCGGTCCTTTTGGCCAAAAAGGTAAGGCAGGTTTTCCCGGAAGATGTTATAAGGGAAGCTAAAAAGGTATCCCAGGAAGGAATAGCTGAGTCGGAAATAAAACGAAGAAAGGATTTAAGAAAACTCAACATAATTACAATAGACGGCAGTGATGCCAAGGATTTGGATGATGCGGTATATGCAGAAAAATTAAATGAAAATGAATACCTCTTAAGCGTTCACATTGCCGATGTGACTCATTATGTAAAGGAAGACGGGAAATTAGACAAGGAAGCCCTAAGAAGAGGAACCAGCATATACCTGACGGACCGGGTCATCCCCATGCTTCCCAAAGAACTGTCCAACGGGGTCTGCAGTCTGAATCCCGGGGAGGATAAGCTGACTCTTTCCGTTGAAATGATAATAAACAAGGACGGCAAGGTAATTGATTATAAAATATTTGAGAGCATAATCAACAACAGGTTCAGAATGACCTATGATGATGTTACGGATATACTTGAAAACAATGATGAAGAACTTTCAGATAAGTATAAAGATATAGTTCCCATGCTTAAAATAATGGAAGAACTTAGCTTGGTCCTCAGAAGAAAAAGGGAATTAAGAGGAGCAATTGACTTTGAATTTCCGGAAAGAAAAGTCATAAGCGATGAAAGCGGCAAGGCTATTGATGTAAGAAGGTATGAAAGAAGAATTTCAAACAGGATGATCGAAGAATTCATGCTTGTATGCAATGAAACGGTTGCCGAGCACTATTTTTGGCTAAATATCCCCTTTGTCTACAGGATCCATGAAGACCCGGACGAAGAAAAGATGTATGAGTTCAGTAAATTCATCCACAACTTCGGCTACGCCTTAAAGGGCAATGTTGTTCATCCTAAAGAACTTCAGCAGCTTTTAACTAAAATCAAGGATACAAGGGAAGAATCCCTGATCAACAACATGATGCTGAGGTCATTAAAAAAAGCAATATATTCACCTGATGCTTCCAAGCACTTTGGTTTAGCTGCAAAATATTACTGTCATTTCACTTCACCCATAAGAAGATATCCTGACTTGCAGATACACAGGA
Organism: Firmicutes bacterium UBA1065; assembly: GCA_002316225.1. GTDB lineage: Bacteria > Bacillota > Clostridia > Tissierellales > Sedimentibacteraceae > Sedimentibacter. The sequence goes on from DCDC01000195.1 coordinate 5,217, forward strand.
TAATTAAAGGCCACATGAAGGGAAAATACTCAGAGGAAGCCTTGCAAAGGCTGTATGAGAGAACGGCAATGGTGGCTGACCAGTCGTCCAAGATGGAAAGGCTTGCTGACGAGGTCGAAAGAGATACTGAAAAAATCAGGATTGCTGAATTTATGTCAGACAAAATCGGTGAAGAATATGAAGGTGTTGTTTCAGGGGTAACCAACTTCGGTATTTTTGTGGAGCTTGAAAATACCGTTGAAGGACTTGTGCACATTTCCAACATGGTTGATGATTACTATATTTATAATGACGAGAGAAAAGAACTTTTCGGCCAGGGAAGCCATAAGGTATATAAGATAGGTGACAAGGTAAGGGTAAGAGTAGATAATGTAAGCATAGCAAAAGCAGAAATAGATTTTGCATTAATTTAAAACTTGTGTTATAATGGTTTTGGCTATGAAGCCAATAATAAAATTAAGGTTTGTTTAAGGGTAATCTTATATGATTATCCTCTGAGAGGTAATCATTAACCACCCCTGTTTTTTTCGGGGGCGTAAATGGTTTCGACGGGGATATGGAAGTAAGATAAGCGAGTCGTTGGGCTGAGCAACGTAAAAAGCAGCAAAATAAAATAAACGCAAACGAAAATAATTTAGCTTACGCAGCTTAAGAGCTGCCAGCTGTTCCGCTTAACCGACCTGTAGGTTAAACCGGGGCATCATGTAAATCAGGGAACTGCTTAAGGGATTCTTCGACCTTAGGCGGAACAATCGAAGATAGCCGAGATTACAGCCCGGGCATAGGCGGTAATCGAAGCGAAAAACAAAATATGTCCTGCACTCGGAGAAAGTCTTTCGGAAATATTTTCGGACGTGGGTTCGACTCCCACCGCCTCCATACTATATATATGGAAAATATTAAAACTCTTCAAATATGAAGAGCCAGACTGTTGACAAAGTATAAAATACATTGTCATTTTGAAGGCGAAGCCTGAAGAATCTCATATTTCCAATAATGATGAGATCCTTCGCTTACGCTCAGGATGACATAAGAGGGTTTGTCAGTAACCTGACTCTTCAAATATGAAGAGCTTTTTATTTTTTACAGATTCTAATTTTCTTAAACATAAGTAAAAAAAATTATTATTGTAATTTCTGGAAATAAGTTTGCCCATAATCCTGCGGAGCCCTCTATACAAGCTCTTCTTACTATGAAAGGTTATTGAAAGAAGAATAAAAAACAAATTTCAACTCCTCAATACAAAAACAGAGGAGTTTTTTATTGAATCCGATACTTTTTGTATCAAAAAAGTCGAGCATTATTAAAATTTTTTTGGTATGATGACTTTACGAAGGAGGGAAAAGGATGATAAAAGAATTGAATCGTGTTATGGATTATATAGAAGACCATTTGAGGGATGATTTTTCCCTTGATGAAATCTTTGAAAGGGCCGGAATTTCAGATTTTCATTTCCGGAAGATATTTTTCCACCTATCCGGAATGACCCTTAATGAATATATAAAATACAGGAAGCTATCTGAAGCCAATAAGGACTTATTAGACGGAGAAAGGGTGACTGATGTAGCTTTTAAATACGGCTACCAGTCCATTGACGGCTTCACCCGGGCCTTTAAAAAGTGGACCGGTTTTTTACCTTCCGATGTGGCCAAAAAGGGAATAAGCAAGTCCTTTCCCAAACTTTCATTCATATTAACACTTAAAGGAGGAATTCCTATGGAATTTAGAATCGAAGAAAAACCAAGATTTAATATTGTAGGTGTCAGCGGGCGTGTACCCATGCAATTTGAAGGAGTTAACCAGGAGATAGTAAAGCTTGCCATGAGCATAACCGAAGACCAAAGGAAGGAAATGCATGCTCTTCAGAACATGGCACCCTATGAAATTGTCAATGCTTCTTATGATGCAGATGCTGATTTTATAAGAGAAGAAGGATATTTAACCCACATGATAGGGGTATTGACCACGGAAGACCAGGTGAGTGATAAATTGGATAAGGTAACCGTGGATGCCTGTACCTGGGCAGTCTTTCCTAACGAAGGACCCTTTCCTTCCACCCTGCAGAACACTATGGCAAGAATATACTCGGAATGGCTTCCATCCTCGGATTATGAAATTATTAAAGCCCCAAATTTTTCATTTACCAAGTTCGATAAAGATAAAAAAGACTACGCTTACAGTGAAATTTGGATTCCGGTAAGGAAGAAACAATAATTGAAGCCTTAAGATTCTCATTACAGGTGATTTAAATCATATAATCCGGGTATAAAAAGAAAAAAATATAAGGAGGATTATATGAAAAAATTACTTGTAATGAGCTTTGTGCTGATGCTTCTTCTTGTTGTCGGATGCAGCGGCGGTAAAAGTGAAAGCACCGTGCCCGAAAAAACATTTACTATAGATGAACTGGCAGCTTTTAACGGTAAAGATGGAGCTCCTGCCTATATAGCAGTTGACGGAATAGTATATGACGTGACTAATGTTTCCTATTGGAAAAACGGCATGCACAACGGATTTGAAGCAGGCCGGGACTTGACTGAAGAAATAAAAACCAAGTCACCCCATGGAGTATCCAAGATGAATGGTATTCCTGTAGTAGGGAAATTAACCCAGTAGGTGGCTACCATGGTTACTATATTGGGTCTGATAAATGCTTCACTGTTGATACTCCTCTTATCTCCATTCCTGCTGAGGAGAATTAATAAGCTGATTTTTCATAATAAAAACAAGGCCCTAAAAAAGATTGCTGCTATACTTTCTAAGATGCATATGTACTTTGCCTATATTCTTTTGGCAACGGCCTTTACCCATGGGTATATGGCACTTGGAACCATCAGGCTTCATTCAGGCTATTTTCTGTGGCTTCTTGTTCTAATACAGGTTGTTGTGGGAAATATGTTCAGGAAAATGAAGAAACCCTATATGATGAAAGTCCACAGGGCTCTGGGCATATCATCGTTGGTCTTGTTAATTTTCCATCTCTTGCAGGTTAATTAAACATAATCCTAAATACTCTTCGGTTTGAAGAGTATTTTTTATGGCGGGCATTTACAAAAACATGCTATACTGTTAATGAAAATCGGACTTGACAGGCGCTTTATTTATATTAATGCTGCAGATAGACGAGG
>DCDC01000064.1 GCA_002316225.1 Firmicutes bacterium UBA1065
CGGGTTTGTCAATAGTCTGAGGAGCGGATTTCCGCTCCTTTTAATTTTATGCATAATCTGGTAATAAAGTTGAGTTTAAGTTAATATTTATATTGTAATACATTTTGCTTTACAAAAGCCGATTAGAGTATTATAATGATTATGATAAACGTTTACATAATAGGAATTGGACAGATAATGATAAAAGTATTCCTGCAACAGGAGGTGAATAAATAAACACAAAATAATTTGGCTTAAAAATTTATATAAGCCATCGTTTTTATCATCTCATAATATTATGTAAAGAAAGAGGGGAAGGAAAGAATGGAACAAGAAAAAAGAGGACAATGGGCTAGTAATTTCGGATTTTTAATGGCAGCTATAGGGTCAGCCATAGGCTTGGGGAACATTTGGGGATTCCCGTACAAGATGGGTGCAAATGGCGGATTCATTTTTCTCATAATATATTTGGCCTTAGTATCCTTTGTCGGATTTGCCACCATGTTGGGAGAACTCGCTTTAGGCCGTAAGTACGGTATGGGAGTTATTGGAACCTACAGGAAGATCAGTGAAAAATACACATGGATAGGCTGGCTGGGCTGGTTATCAGGATTTTTCATTTTAGCCTTTTACAGCGTATTGGGCGGTTTTACCGTAAGGTATTTCTTCGGATTTCTGTTGGAAATGTTCAGCAGCGGCGCAGGTTTTGGCGGAATGGACAGCGGGGCTTTCTTTGGCAGCTATATCATTAATGCTCCTGTAGTTCTCTTGTATCACGCAATCTTTATGGGAGCCACCATTATCATAGTAATGGGCGGAATTTCGGGAGGTATTGAAAAATTCTCGGCAATTGCCATGCCAACCTTGTTTGTGATGGTTATAATCGTAGTAATCAGAAGCGTTACCTTAGAAGGCTCTTTTGTAGGTCTTGAATTCATGTTCAAGCCTGATATAGAAGCCATAAAGGAAATAGGCCTCATGAGAGTATTAAAGACAGCGGCAGGCCAGATGTTCTTCTCCTTGTCCTTAGGTATGGGCTGCATGATTACTTATGGTTCCTATCTGAGCAAAAACGAAAACTTAGAGAAGAATGCCATGATTATACCTATAGCTGATACAACCTTTGCATGCTTGTCAGCTTTGGCCGTATTGCCTGCAGTAGGTGCCTTCATCTATCAGGGAGTTGAAGGAGTTTCATTTGGAGCAGGTCCCGGACTTTTGTTCGTTACTCTTCACAGGGTATTCAGTGTAGGTATGGGCGGTTTCATGGGTAATTTCTTCGGTGCCTTTTTCTACTTCCTTGTATTTATAGCAGCTGTTACTTCATCCATTTCTCTATTGGAGGTTTGTACCGCCTACTTTATAGACAAAAGAGTTGCTAAGGGCTTAAGTCCCGACCGTAAGAAAATTACTCTTATTATGGGTATTATCATATTCCTCCTTGGATTTCTGCCGGCAATGGACGGACTTGGCTCAGGCCGAGCAGGTGGAGCTATGATTGACATTCCTGCCGTTATATTCGGAATGAAAGAAGTAAGAGTGGCATTTGACTGCTGGCTTGACTTCTATGATATGATTTCCGAAGGTGTTTTCATGCCCTTGGGTGCCATGTTGATGTCACTTATAATCGGTTGGAAACTTAAGACAACTCTCATCAAGGAAGAAGTGGAATCAACTCCCGGTTACCAGATAAGAGCATACAACTTCTGGGATATATGCTTTAAGTTTATAGTACCGCTTGCAATGTTTTTCGTATTGCTGGGTCAGCTGGACGACTTCTTCGGATTGGGAATATTCTGATAAATCATAATATAAATGTAAGAGGAGCGGATTTCCGCTCCTTTACTTATGGAGTTTTTTTAGATCAGTCAGATTTTAAGGTTTTGCTCATTAAATCCTTTCCGATTACTGTGTTGGCAAATATGTTAGCGGCAGAATCCTTATATTCTTCAGGATTAGGCATGGAAGGACTGAAATGGGTGAGCCATAATTCTTTCACGCCTGCATTTAAGGCAATATTGGCAGCCTCTGAGAATATCATATGCATTTTTGCGACAGCTCCTTCATGCATCTCATCATTTCCGTACATGCCTTCACAAATAAATAAGTCAGAGTCTTTAACAATTTCATCTATAAGCTTGACAGGCCTAGTATCCGTTACGTAGGAAATTTTAATAGGTTTCCTCGGTTCCCCCAAAACCATGTCCGGTGTAATTGTCCTGTCATCAACAACGACTTCCTGGCCTCCATGAAGGAGTCTCCAAAGCTTAACCGGAATATTGTATTTTTTTGCCTTGTCAGGCTGGAAGTGGGGCCTTAATACCAGCTCAAGGCTGTAGCCCAAGCAGTTAATATGGTGCCTTAAGGGTATGGATTTTATGTTTAAGCCTATTAAATCGAATTCCTGAGGCTTTGTGTCATGAAGCTCCGATATTATAACCTGGAAGGGGAGGAAGCCGCATACAAGCAATAAGGAATTCAGGATTCTTGAGCTGCCTCTCGGAGCAACAATATTTAAGGGCTCAGTTCTGCCATGATTTCCCATGGTCAGGAGAAGACCCGGCAATCCGGTGACATGGTCCGCATGACAATGGGTTATAAGTATGGTATCAATTTTATTCAAGCTTATCTTTCCCTTATGGAGGGAAATTTGTGTGCCTTCGCCACAGTCTATGAGCAGTGCTTTTCCCTGGTATTCGATGTGACATGAAGCCAAATACCTGCCGGGAAGAGGAACCATCCCGCCTGTCCCGACTAAAGTTACCTTTATCATTTTATCACCTTTTTTCTTAAGTAGTTTCATTATACATATTAATCGCATCTTTTTCAATATAAAATCAACATGATGATACATATCAAAGCAGCCAATAAGGCCTGGATGGATTTATGAAAGATATAAGAGCTAATATTGAAATTATAATCATCAGAAACTGCAATTGTTTGAAACAGGACTGATACCCCTGAAAAACTTATTATAAAATTAATCAGGATAAGCTTTACATTCAGGGGAAGTGACGAGGAAGCAGCAAGGCTGCAACCGTTTGATATTTCTAAAATACCTACCGAAAGAGAATGTATCATATCACTTAAACTCATGCTCAGTGATAAGTATTTTGAAGTCGAAAGGAGGAGGCTGTCAAAAAAATTGGAAAAAACAGAAAATATTACAATCACCCCTCCTATGGATAAGATGGAGGTAATGGATTTGTAAATCGATGAGTTGAAAGCATCATAAAAGCTTATGTATTTTTTATTTTTATCCCATGCAAATCCTCCAGACATGGAACTCTTTTTAAACAACATCCCTATTAAGGCGGCACTTATCAGGTGGGGGAGAACTATATATTTAGCCAGATTTAAGTCACCTAACATTGAAAAGGATACTGCTCCGGCCATAAATTGATAGCTGCAGTTATTTGTGAAAACAACCAGGGCATTTGCTTCTTTGTTATCTATTCTTTTGTAGGATGCCATTGTGTTTACTGTCATGGCTCCCGAGGGATAGCCAACCACAAAACTTATAAAGTAGGGGATGAGTGCATATTTACTCTTAAAAACTTTATTGGACACATATGATAGTTTTTCTGACAGTCTGTACAAAAAATTATATTGGAGCAGGATATTTGATAGAATTGACATGGGAAGCAAGTAAGGAATCATGTTGTTAATCCATATTTTCAGGCCGTTAAATACCCCCTGGGAAACCATTTCAGGATTCATGACAAACAATAAGATAGTGAGCAGGATGAAAACAGGTATAAGATTTCTTTTCAACATAAAATACACCCCTTCTTAATTTTATTGTCTGGGGTCTTTTTATATGCTACATATCACAATTATTATGATACATGCAATTTTTGGTCTATTCATGCCTTATATGTCCACGTATACGGCATTTTCCGTGTATTCGCTGTTCATTTTCCTGTTTTTAAGGGGAAGATAGTAAATGTTTGTTGAAGTGTTTGTTATTTGAAACCTGTCTAATTTTTCCGGATCCAAACTATATTTTTTGTAATCGGAATACCTGTTTATCACCTTAATACCCTTATTTCTTGCTTCTTTAAATACCTGCCTGCCCATGTTGTTAAAGGCCAGCACCTTAACATAATCATAATTGGTTAACATAAATTTATTTATGTAAACCTTTTTGATGTCAAGCAAAATATTAAGGAGGCATCTTCTTAGTTTTGAATAGGTATAACGCTTGGATTTTAGAGACATGATCAAGTCATCAACATTTTCGTGCCGGAAAATTTGTGCCATTATTTTATTGTCTAACCCTTCCTTTATTTCATAAATAGAGTTTAAGTCATCACAGGTTAATATTTTGTAATACAAAAAATCCACATAATTATTTAAAGTGTTGAACTTTTTATGTTCCGCATAAAATTTTTCTATCATTTCAAAACTTTTTTCCGTGAGCCTGAGGTCAGAGAAGGAGCCTTTTATAAGAGAGTTTCTTATGGCACTGGCGCTGTGAAAGGGGCCCTTAATTTCCATGTCATTATGCCCCATGCCCAGGCGTTTGACAGGATAGTATTGAAGGTTAAGGTTTAGTTTTAAGGCGCTCTTTATATATTCCACTGCCAGGACATTGTTGGGAGTATAGACAGCTTTTGAATCATCGCTTATTAAATTCTCAAGGGCATTTGCCATGGCCTTGGGATAGGATAATCCCTTTTTCATTTCTTCCTTTATGAAATAATTGTACTCGGGTGTTAGCTGTATTGAGGCAATTTTTTTCAAGAGCCTGATATCATCGTCTTCACAGCCAAAGCTTAAGGAATCGATATTTAGCTTGCTTAATTCCCTTATAGCTGCGAAAGCAAACATTTCTGCATTCTGGCATGAAAAAGGCATAGGAAGCTCAATTACGATATCTGCCCCACCGTAAACCGCAGCTTCTGCTCGCTTGAATTTATCTATGATTGCAGGCTCACCCCTCTGTACGTAGTTTCCGCTCATGACAACAGCAATACAATCGCAGCCGGATAGTTTTTTTGCCATCCTCAGCTGGTATTCGTGTCCTGCGTGGAAGGGGTTATATTCAGCAACAACACCCGTAATTTTCATCTCATTCCTCCGGTGCCGGGCACCATATATTTTTTTATATATCTTAATTTTATAAAGCACAGATGTCAATAAAAATATGAAATTATAAAATTTCCTTTTAAAGTATTGTCTTGATTAAAAAAATGAAAATATCAAGCGAACATCATTAGAATTATTCGTGTCCGAAA
>DCDC01000097.1 GCA_002316225.1 Firmicutes bacterium UBA1065
AAGAAGGTTTGTCATTAACCTGGGGCAGGTAATTACCTGCCTGCTTTTTAATAAGAAAGTTATAAAAGTTATGTATGTATCATGGATAAGGTCCCTGGCCCTTTGACATTACCTGTGGAGGATGGGTGATAGCTTTTTATATATTAGGGTAGTCACCAGGGCAGTCAGGAATCCCTTTAACAAATTAAAAGGAATTACCGTATATATAATCATGGTCTTTAAGTCTACTACCTTATCAGTAACCGCTTTTCCCATTGCAACTAATTTTTCAATAGGCCAGCCAAATACTTTTGCATATAAGGGAAATATGAAGTAATAATTTGCTATGGCCATAATTGCAGTCATGGCAATTATGCCTGCAAGCATTCCTATTACAGCATTCTTAAAATTTTTGTTTCTGAAATAAATTGCACCTGCTATAACTGCAAGTACACTGCCTGAAAAAAAGTTCACAAATTCACCAACACCTGCTGTGGTTGTTCCTTCAAAAATTACATTTAATACATTCTTTAAAAGTTGAATAAGCACACCTGCCAGGGGTCCCAATGCAAAAGCCCCTAAGAGAGAAGGCAGGTCTGAAATATCCATTTTTAGAAAGGGCGGGGCTAACCACACAAGGGGGAATTTAAAATACATGAGTATAAATGAAATTACTCCCAAAACGGAAATTTTTACCATGGTTTTGGTATTCCACTTGCTTTTGTTTAATGTTATCATAACAATCCTCCCATATATTTTTACTTCAGGGATTGCAAAACCCCGAATATTTCTTCGGGGTTTAAATATCTATTTCTAATACATCTTCTTCCATCCAGACTGTAACTGTCGGCCCTGGAATCAAACCAGGTCAGCCTTCAGTTCTCGCGGGCTTTACCGCCGGTGAGGACTTGCACCTCCCCCTGAAGATAATTGTTTTTATTTAATTTTATATTTTAATTTTAAGGCCTTGTTCATTATTTGTCAATATCTATATCATTGCTCAAGGCAATAATTCCATTATATTATTATTGTTATTATAAAACTGCAGCTTCCAATAAAGAAAATGATCTTTTATCACAGTTTATTTCCGCCAAGGCCCCATAGGGGAGGCAAATTTTCGGTTCGGTGTGGCCAAAGTTCATATTGTATAAAATGGGCAAATCTTCCCTGCCGAATTCTTTCATAACCTTCTTTATGGTTTCTTTGTATTCTTCATAATATGCTTCATCCTGGGGCTTACCCCAAATCATGCCTTTGATCCTGTCTAAGATTCCATTGATTCCATAAATCCTTAGGCTGCATTCTATAAGCCAGGCAGGGGGCTTTTCTTCGGATGTCTCAAAAAACAATATGGCATCATCAAAATCCTCTAATTCCGGAAAAACTTGAGTACCCCTGAGAGAATCAAAAACTTCAAAGCAGCCGCCCAAAAGCCGGCCCCTTGCTATCCCCTTTCCCTGTAAAAGTTCGTAGCCCTTGTTAGCCTGGAACTTCCTTTGAATCAACTTGTTTTTTTCATCCCAGGCCAGGTACTGGCTGGTCCATTCTGGGGCAGGCTCAATTTCTCCTACAGGTTCTGCCTTAAACAAGGTTTTTTCCAGGTGGTCCACGGTATAAGGGTTCATTGACACATTTTCTGCAAAATCAACCAGGAGGGTGGGCCCATAAATGCTTGATATTCCTGCCTTGAAACAAAACAAATGGCTGGTGGTTGTATCGGAATATCCCATAAAAACCTTGGGATTATTGCTTATTACATCAAAATCTATATAGGGAAGCATCCTTATGCTGTCAATCCCGCCTATGCAGGCAATAATGCCTTTTATGGAATCATCCTTGAAGGCGTTCATCAAATCTTCCGCCCTCTTTTCAGGATGCTTGTATATGTATTCCGTTCCTGCCAAGGTATGGTTCATTTCAACAACATCCAGGCCAAAAACCTGCTCCAGGCGGTCTTTTCCCTGCTTGTATCTCCACAATAAATTATCATCGCCTGCCCCGCCCCAGGACAGGCTTACCAAGGCCACCTTATCTCCTATGTTTAATTTTTTTGGCTTCTTCAATATTTTCATATTATTCTCTTCTTCCTCTTTCTTTATAAAAGACTTATCTTTTCGACTGCCTCTTTCTCATGGCTTAAAAAGAATATGTCTTTTCCTTTATTGCATTCATACATAAAATCTTTCAGGCTTTTGCTTTTATATGCTGAAAAGTCACCCACAATAGCAATTTTAAACTGATAGTTAATGAACTTTTGAAGTACCCCTCCCGCAAGTTTCGTGCTCAGGTCAAAAAAATCCTCAGATATTGCTGATTTATTGATTATAATCCGGTCACAGGCAGTTTCATAACTTACAGTTGCCATTAAATCCAAGGCCGACCGGACATCTGCATCAATCTCCATTTATTTATATTATAACTTTCTTTTTTCACTTAATAATTTTTCTTTGTTAGGTTTAGTGTCATCCAACAAAAAGTCTGCCCATTTAAGATTAAGCTTGTCGGTGTTTTCCTGCCAGTACAAGAGGCGGTCACAATAATATTTTATTTTATCGCTTACCGGCTCTGAATAGTTTCCTTTGCCATATTTTAAAACCATAGAAGTCAATTCGTAGACGACCAATCCCAGGGCATGGGTTTCCACATGGACAGTGGCACCGGCATGACCGATGGCATGGCACAAGGCGCCATATACTTCATCGTCGATTTCTTTTGCAACAGCATGGGCATCCAGGATTGCTCTTTTTGCCACAGGCATTTTAATTCTCCCTGGCCCATTCCTCAGCCAGGTCCAAACAAATTCTCGGCCTTCTTTCATGGGGGTACTTGGCTTCAAATTGTTCCAAAGGCCTTTTGGCACAATCCAAAGCCCACATAATCAAAGCCCGGTGACTTTGTACTTGTATTAGATCTATAAGTTCTTGCAAACACCGGCTGTCACGGGAAAACAATATTTTATTGCCTTTCTTTAATTTAATTTCAACATCCGAATACATTTTTACTCCCTATCCTGCCCTTGTGCCGTTAGGGACCGGCTTTTCACATTTTTATTTTACTCCTCATCTTGCTTAAAATCAATAAATATAAAAACGACAGGTTCTTTACCTGCCGTCATAATTTCAGATTCAATTATGCACTTTTTTTCTTAAAGATCATAAAACCGCCAAGCACAACTATACCGATTGCACCTGTTATAGCCAATGTCGAAATCCCATTCTTTTTAACTTCCTTTTCAGCAGGAGCGCTTGTTGTTACAGCATCTTCAACAACATCGGCATATGCCGGTGCATCCGTAGCTTCCGCTTCAACCGTTACTTCAAATATTTGCGAATCATCTGCCAGGTCGGCCGGATCCATAGATTCGTTATACTCGGGAGTATACGGAAGAATTTCTGCTTTAACACCTTCAACTACCCTTACATTGTCTTTCCCAAGGAGTTTGATAACAACATCGGCATTTTCCGGTGTATAAGGGGTGATTCCTACTTCCACATAATCACCTAAGGTGCTTGTGTGAGTAACATATATGCCCTTTGCTTCCAGGTCCTTGGCATTGTTTTGTTCAAACAATATCCTGTCAATTTCTGCCTGTGCTTCATACATTTCTTCATCAAGTGGCAAAATCTGTATGGAAACAGGCTCATCTAAATTTTCTTTACTTTCCCCAAAAGCAAAACCCATTGATGTAATTGACAAAACTAAACATATGGATAATATTCTCAATAATTTTATTTTCATATTAAATAACCTCTTTCATATTTTTTTTGAAGCTTACCATGGCCAATGGATTTTTTGCTTCTGAAATATTAGACGTTATTTTAATATTTTTGTTTCATGGTAAAATTTGTGAAAAATATAAAAAAGGTTATAACGCAAGTCTCCTTGTCATAATAAGGCAAAGGGACACGAAACAACACATTTGCCGCACACGTCACAAAGGCCCATATGGGAAAATTCATCCGCATTCTTAAGAAGGAGGTCATAGCATTTGAACCTGTCAAATTCCTTGTCGGGGTGTAAAGCATTTTGCGGGCAGGATTTCATACATTTTAGGCAGCTGCCATTTTTGTGATACAAACAAAATTCTGTACTTTCTTCATTATCTGCAGGTATATTGGCAGAAATAATAACCGTTCCGAATCTTCCGGCGCAGCCTGCCCTTGTTATTATCATCCTGTTAAGTCCGAATTTGCCCATGTTGGCTATATAGGCTCCGCTCCTGTGGGACCAGGCGGATTTTAAAGTCTTTTCATCAAAGTTATGGGTAGCTTTTATGGTTGCCGCATCTATGTTTTTCTTTTTTAAATAATCAACCAAATCTGCAGAAATTTGATTGATGAGCTTATTTGCCTCCACATAGCTTTCAGCCCACCGGTATGAAACAGCCGGACCTTTTTTATTTGAATCAACAACGGTTTCTGAAAAGGGCACAAAAAATGATACAACGGTCTGGGCCTTGGGCAGGATATCTTTCGGGTGCAGGTGATCGGGACTTACTATATCTTTAAGATCTGTATATAAAGAATTATCAGCCGATGAAAAACCAACCAGGGGCTTGCGGAAAAGGTCCTTCCTTTCAGATTCAAGTACCATTCTTTCAATGAAACTTCTTATTTCTTCTTTTAAACTCATAAATACATCTCCTTGGATTTATAATCGAACGTTTTCCTGCTTTTGTCATT
>DCDC01000181.1 GCA_002316225.1 Firmicutes bacterium UBA1065
GCAAGAAATCTTTCCTTTAAATAATCATGGGCAGAGTTTTTTTGTACCTTTACTTTTTTTCCAACACCAACATCAGCTAATTTCATGTCTAACTCCCGTAATATTTTTAATTTTACCGCATAATATTATGAAAACATGTTAGCCAAAGCTAACATTCTAAACTATAATATGACTTTAATAAAATTTTGACACAGGGAGGAGAGCTTATGAAGGAAGAATTTTATACATCAAAAGGATATAAAATCAAAAATGAAGAAGTTCTTTCATCATCCATGGAGGATTATATTGAAATGATATACAGGCTGTCTCAAGAATCAGATGAAGTGAGGGTGAGCGATTTGTCATCAGCCTTGAATGTACAACCTCCCTCGACCACAAAGATGATTAAGAGGTTAGCTAAGGAGAACTATGTTATCTATGAAAGATACGGCTGTATCAAGCTTACGGAAAAGGGAAGAAATATCGGGAGCAAATTGCTGGAAAGGCATAGGATAATATTTGAATTCTTGGAGTGCCTAGGAGTAAAGGAGAATATTTTGGAGCAAACCGAAATAATTGAACATGCCGTAAACGATGAGGTCCTGAGTAAAATAGATGAGTTGACAAAATTCTTGAAAGGTTGTGATAAGTCTTTGTCACCCTGAGCGAAGGGAAGATTCCATTGTCATCCTGAGTGAAGGGAAGGATCCCAGTCAAAACCTATTTTTTAATTCCAATTATCATTAACTTATTTCTCCCTTTTGAATAACATAATGTTAAGAGGTTTTACCGAAATGGGAGGTAGGGCATGGAATATATTTGTGAGCTAAGAAATGTCTCTAAGAGATTTCATACAATAAATAACGAGACAAAGGCTATTGATGACATTTCCTTCAAGGTCAGAAAAGGGGAGATAGTATCCATAGTGGGCCCATCCGGTTCCGGGAAGTCAACGGTTTTGTCCCTTATAGCCGGTTTGGAGCAGCCTTCTGAAGGAGAAGTCATAGTCAATACCAGGAGTATCGGTTTCATGTTTCAAAAGGACCAATTATATGAATGGAGGAATGTTTATAAAAACTGCCTCCTTGGTTTGGAAGTAAAAAACATGGATAATGAAGAAAATAAGATAAAAGTGAAAAGGATGCTTGAGAAATACGGGTTGACCAATTTTAAAAAACATTATCCCAGCCAGCTGTCAGGAGGAATGAGACAAAGAGCTGCCTTAGTGCGGACTTTGGCTATCGAACCTGATTTATTATTGTTGGATGAGCCATTTTCTGCCTTGGATTACCAGACAAGGCTTTCGATAGGAGATGAAGTGGGTACCATTTTAAGAAATGAAAAAATAAGCACCATACTTGTAACCCACGACATACCTGAGGCCGTGAGCATATCGGATAGGGTTATTGTCTTCACAGAAAGGCCGGCCAAGATTAAAAAGGAATATGAAATAGTATTTGATGACTTATCGGGAGAAAGAACACCTATGAAATGCAGGAATACTTTGACCTTTGGAAAATATTTCAGGGAGATATGGAGGGACTTGGATGTTGAAAAGGAAGAATGAGCAGGCTGCAATAATATCAAAGGAGCATGAAGAATATTTAAGATCAATCAACAGGGAAAGACATTTTATCAGAATCACGCAAATCTTGATTTTTATTTTTGGAATAATATTTTGGGAACTGGCTGCCAGAAAAGATTTAATCGATACCTTTCTTACAAGCAGTCCGGGAGCGATTCTTAACCTGATTGTAAAATTTATAAATGACGGAAGCTTGTTCAGGCATTTGCTCATTTCAACAATGGAAACAATAGGCGGATTTTTTGCGGGCACCCTAGGGGGGCTATTGATAGCCATACTTTTATGGTGGTTCAGGAGGCTGGCCCTGATATTGGAACCTTACATCGTAATTTTAAACAGTCTGCCTAAAACAGCCTTAGCTCCCATAATAATTTTGTGGGTAGGGATGGGCTATTCCGGTATAATTGCAACGGCTGCATCCATTTCAATCGTTGTGACCATAATGACCCTGTATACGGGCTTTAACGGAGTGGAAAAGGATAAAATCATTCTTTTAAAAACATTTGGGGCAAACAAGTTCCAAATTCTCAGGAAGGTAATAATTCCCGCCAACATACCCAATATTTTGAGCGTAATAAAGGTCAACATAGGCCTGTCCTGGATAGGGGTAATTGTAGGAGAATTCCTGGTTTCAAAAGCAGGGATAGGGTATTTGATACTCTATGGGAGCCAAACCTTTAAACTGGACCTTGTAATGATGGGAGTATTTGTATTGGGTGTGATTGCAGCAATCATGTACTTCCTGTCTTCCTGGCTTGAGAAAAAAATCATTAAGTATTAAATATGACCTAAAATCTCAACATGTCATCCTGAGCGTAAGCGAAGGATCTAACTGTCTCAAAGAGGCAGTTTTTTCTTATGTTATTAAATCTTGAAACATAATTTAAATTATGTTAAACTGATACGGAAAATCAAAGAAAGGATCAATGCAAATGACAGCTGCTTCAATATTTTATCCCATACTGACCATAATATTATTATACATTTTATTTAAAAACATAAAAAAAAGCATAGGTTACAAGAAAGAAAACATGCAGGTTTTGCTCCTGTTGAACGAGGACGACAGAAGATTTCATTTGTTTAGCAGGCTGCTGATGGCAGTAATGATTTTGCTGACAGGCATAATGATCAGGGGTTTGATGGAGACAAAAACCTATACTTCAGATGATGTAATGATTATGGCCATTCTTCCCATACTGGTAATCACCCTGTACATTCCCTTATCCAGGAAAACAATGATTTCAACATTGGGAATACACAAAAGGTCAAACCTTGTAAGATGGGAAGACATCAAAGGCATCAATTATTATAAACCCAATGAAAAAAATAAGGTCAGGGTAAAAGTAAACTACATGCTCATGAATAAAGAAGTCAGCATGGATCTTACCTTTTTGAAGGATGACCCCCAGCTTGAAGAGTTTAAGGAACACGCAAAAAATTATAAAAATGTAAAAAAGAAGGATAAGAAAAGTGGCAAGTAAATTCATTGACAGTCATGCTCACCTTGATGACGAAAGATTTGACGAGGACAGGGATGAGGTAATTGCCTTCCTCTATGAAAATGACGTTCAAATCGTGCTAAATCCCGGTTCGGATTTAAATTCCTCAAAAAAAGCCCTGGCCCTGGCTGAAAAATATCCCTTTATTTACGCTGCAGTCGGTTTTCATCCCCACGACAGCAAGTACATGAAGGAAGAACATTTGGACATATTTAAAGAAATGGCCGGGAAGAAAAAAGTGATAGCCATAGGCGAAATAGGCCTTGATTACTATTATGACAATTCCGACAGGGATGTGCAGAGAAAATGGTTCAGGGAGCAAATCCGCCTGGCAAGGGAGTTGGACCTTCCTTACATCGTTCATAACAGGGATTCCCACGAAGACGTTTTAAGGATAATGAAGGAAGAGCATTATGAGGGGGCAAGGGGAATCCTCCACTGTTATTCGGGAAGCGCCGAGTTGTCAAGAGAATTTATAAAGCTTGGATTTTACATATCTTTGGGTGGACCCGTAACCTTTAAGAACGCAAGAGTTCCCAAATTGGTTGCAAAGGAAGTTCCCTTTGACAAGCTCCTGATTGAGACGGACTCGCCTTATCTGACACCGGAGCCCTACAGGGGAAAAAGGAACGAACCTAAATATGTAAAATATGTGGCGGAAGAAATAGCCAAGATAAGAAATGTATCCCTTGATGAAGTAGCAGAAAAAACCGGGGAGAATTTCAAGAGATTATTTAATCTGCCATTGTAAGTATCATTGATACGAATAACCCCTAGTGTCATCCGAGATCCTTCACTGCGTTCAGGATGACAATCTGACAATTTGAACAATAGCTCGACAAGAACTGACTTTTAGTTAACATAATTTATTTTATGTAAACCAATGGAGGAACCTTGGAAAAGGTTCTTGTTTGAACGCTTTTTTGACAGCTTGTACGATAACTTGACAATAACTTGACAATAACTGACTTATAGTTAACATAAATAATTTTATGTAAACCGAATGAACCCGGTGAAGAATCAAAAGATTATCATTTGGAGGATCATGAAGCTTAAGAGGGATTTTTACGACAGGGATGCCCGTATTGTGGGGGAAGACTTAATAGGGAAAATCTTAGTGAGAAGATACGATAACACCCTGATAAAGGCAAGAATAGTTGAAACAGAAGCTTACATAGGTGCCATAGACAAGGCAAGCCACGGCTACGGGGGCAAAATAACCCCCAGGACCAAAATTATGTACGGACCGCCAGGCTATGCCTATGTTTATTTTATTTACGGCATGTATTACTGCCTGAATTTTGTGACCGAAAAGGAAGGAACCTGTTCTGCTGTATTAATCAGGGCGGCAGACCCGGTTTTTAACGAGGAAGAAATGGCCCTTAACAGGTACAATAAGCCCTTAAGCCAATTGACCGGATACCAGAGAAAGAACCTTTCAAACGGTCCCGGAAAACTCTGCAGGGCTTTAAGGATAACCACAAAAGACAACGGGGCAGACTTGACCGGAGATGAAATATATGTTGAAGATGACGGTTTCAGGGATTTCAGGACGCAAAGAAGCAAGCGCATCAATATAGACTATGCCGAAGAAGCAAGAGATTTTTTGTGGAGATATACAATTCAATATAATTAAGCTTGACAAATATATCTTGTCCAAATATAATTTGAATATCAAAGTAATTGAGGTGGTTCAATGAGCAATCATGAAACGGTAAATGAAATACTTGTGCGGCTTTTTGCAAATATTTTGGATATCGAGGAAAAATGCCTGAAAATAGGAGAATTTGCTGATTTATCCATAACAGAAATGCATGTGATAGACAACATAGGATTGACCAGTGAGCGCACCATGTCTGATACAGCCAAGGCCGTCAAGGTTACTTCGGGTACATTGACAACTGCCATAGATAACCTTATTAAAAAGGGATATGTGGAAAGACGCCGGTCGTCGGAAGACAGGAGGGTTGTGAAAATCAGGCTGACGGAAAGAGGCCGGGAAGCTTACAAATCCCATGAGGATTTTCACAAGGATTTGGTTACAAGTGCACTCGAACAGTTAAACAGCCAGGAAGAAGAACTCTTAATCAAGGTGCTTACAAATATAGATAAATTTTTCAGTGAAAAATACAAGCATGCAGGATGGTATTAAATCAGGAGCCCGGCATAAAATATACGGGAGGAAAGATATTTTTTTGCGCTCAATTACTTTTAATTTCAAAATATTTGATAATGAAAAGAGGTTAATATGGGTATAAGAATAGTTGTGGACAGCACATCGGATTTAACGGATGAAATTATTGAAAAATACAATATAAAAATGGTTCCTTTGACCGTAAATTTTGAAAATGAATCATTTTTAGACAAGGTTGAATTAAGCACCAAGGAATTTTTTGATAAACTTGAGGCTGCGGAAAAACTTCCCACCACTACCTTAGTGTCACCGGGTACCTTTGTTGAAGTGTTCAGTGAAATTTTATTGGAGGGAGACCAGGTCTTAGGCATGTTTATTGCTTCCGAATTGTCCGGTACATATGATTCGGCCCGCATGGCAAAAAATATGATCGGCAGCGAGGATATCCACTTAATTGATACAAAAAGTGTTTGTCTGGGTTCATTTGCTCTTGTTTTGGAAGCCATCAGATTAGTTGAGGAGAAAAAGCCCATAGAAGAAATAGTGAATGAATTGGAAGCCCTTAAGGAAAAAACAGTTGTCGTAGCTGCCCTTGACACCTTGAAGTACCTGGAAAAGGGAGGAAGACTTTCAAAAGGCCAGGCAGTCATCGGGTCCCTTTTGAACATCAAGCCTATTATAGCGGTCAAGGACGGGAAAATATCCGTAATCGACAAAATAAGAGGCAGGAATAAAACTATCAAGTGGTTTGATGAATGGATAGAAAAGAATAATTTTGATTTATCCGACAAAACGGTCCTCTTGTTCCACGGGAGAGCTTATGAGCAGTTAAAGGTCTTAAGAAACACAATCGAAGAAAAATATAATATTAAAAACATAATAGAGCAGGAAATCGGAGCCGTTATAGGGACTCACGCAGGACCGGGAGTACTGGGTATCGGGTTCATAAACAAATAACCATAAAAATAAGGGGGCCCCTTCCTTTAAAGGAAGAAGGCCCCTTTTTGTCATTGCTATGAATACCCATAGTGTCATCCTGAGGGCTTTAGCCCGAAGGATCCCATGAGATCCTTCGCATCGCTCAGGATGACTTATCGCCCAGGATGACAATTTTTGTGCTCTCTATTTGCCCCTTATCAGATAATTTCGGCTAAGAGGACCGCATAGTCATCTTTATGGACTGTGCTGAAACTATTGAGTGATTTCATTATGTTTTTCAGTATGTTCCCTTCCTCCAAAACGGTTTGTACAAGTCTGTCAAAACCAAACTGTACTCCTTGGCTGTTTATAGTTTCAGTTATCCCATCGGTATAAAGGATTATTTTGTCGCCCACCTTCAATATTTCTTTTTCCACCGTATAATCAACGTTATCGAATATGTTTGCTATTGGGTAACCTTTCAGCATGAGGGTTTTAATGCTATTATCCCTTATCAAAATCGGTACCGAGTTATGGCCTGCATTTACATACTTGAACTCATGGGAGTTCTTATTATATATTCCGAAAAATACGGAAAAATATTTGTCATAATCCAGGTTCAGGGACAGAAAAGTTTTATGGAGTTCTCTCATGACTTTATTCAGGTTGGCATTGCCTTTAGCTAAGGTTCTTAGGGACTGTCTTACGAAAATCGTCAGGAGGGATGCCGTTACCCCGTGGCCCACCACATCACAAATATAGATGCCGGTATTATTCTCATCTATTTCAAATACATCAAAATAATCCCCGCTCAATAATTCCGATGATTCATACAAGTAATCGATGCTGATCCCGTTATAGGTTCCCTTGGGAGGAAGCATGCGTTCTTGCATGTTTTTTGCAAATTTTATGTCCTCGCTCATTTTTCTGTTTCTTTCATTGATTTCTTCCGCAAGGAGAACCTCTTTGGTTATATCCCTGAATACTTCAACAGAACCTTCAATTTCGCCGTCCTTCCCATAGAGGGGGGAGGATATGATCATATAGGTTTTATCTCTGAATTTCTGCTGTTTGCGCATTATGTTGCCACTTTCCATGGTAATGCTCGAAATGCAAAAGTCGCATCTTTTGTCCCTGCACAAAACATCAAAGCATTTCTTACCGACTATATCTTCCTTCAAATCTTCCTGCATTTTTTTGTTGACATATAAAACAACATTGTTTTTATCAACAACCCTGACCCAATCAATCATACCGTCCGCAATGCTTAACTGATATGGCTCTATGCTTTTATAGTCGTTCATTTGAGCACCCCCTTATATTTTTTCTTTAGCAAAGTTTAAGAGCATTTGCCCGATTTTATCCGAATTATGCCTGATATAGCCTTTTCTTATATCAACAAAATCGCTGCAAATAACCTTGATTTTCATTTCCTCCAGGGCCTTTACCTGGTCCTGGTCGATAAGGACCTGTTTAGCTCCCTGGTATTTATAGTTAACAATCAGTTCATCGGAAATTTTCTGGTCATTTACTAACACATAATCTATCATTTGGTCCCTGCTGTGCTTTATTATTGCCTTAACATGGTCCAAAACATTGTAATCGTCCGTTTCTCCCGGCTGGGTCATAAGGTTGCAGACATAAAATACGGCGGCCCTTGACTCGGTTAAGAGGTCCGGTATGCCTTCAACCAACATATTGGGTATAACACTTGTATACAAGCTCCCGGGCCCTATGACGATAATATCCGCTTCTCTTATATCCCGGACGGTTTCATCCAGGGGCCTGCACAATTCAGGCACTAAGGAAATTCTATCTATCTTAGTGTTTAATTTGCTCACAAATTCCGGTATGGACTTTTCCCCTAATATACAGTCCCCGTTTTCAAGATAAGCCTTTAACTGGGTGTCCTCCAAGGTCATGGGAAGAACCTTGCCGGATAACCTGAATATGCTCCCTATTTCCTTAAGGGCATGTTCGTAATCGCCGAATATTTCATACATTGCGGCGATGAAGAGATTTCCGAAGCTCTGGCCCTTCAGGTAACCATCGCTGAAACGGTGCTGCATCAGTTTGACCATGATGGGCTCAATATCCGAAAGGGCTATTATGCAGTTTCTCATATCTCCCGGTGGAAGCATGCCTAAGTCCTCTCTTAAAACCCCGGAGCCTCCCCCGTTATCCGCAACCGTTACAACTGCGGAAATATCCTTTGTGTAATTTTTCAATCCTCTCAGCAGGACGGAAAGGCCTGTCCCGCCGCCAAATACAACTATTTTCATATATTTTTCTCCAAATCCCTGTGGTTTAGCAAAACCCTGTAGTTTTCAGCCGTAAGCATGGAAGCCAAATGATTTGATATGGTAACGGACCTGTGCTTTCCTCCCGTACAGCCTATGGCTATAACAAGGTTTGATTTTCCTTCCTTTATATAAAGGGGCAGGAGAAATTTCAGCATATCCATCAACTTTTTCAAAAATATCGAAGTGGTTTCAAAACCCATAACATATTCCCTGACATTCTCATCATTGCCTGTTGAGTGTTTTAAATCCTCGATATAAAAAGGGTTGGGCAAGAATCTTACATCAAAGACAAGGTCGGCTTCAGGGGGAAGACCGTACTTATAACCAAAGGATATTATGGTAATGTTTAAATTATAGAATATGGATCCCTTCACGAAAATTTTCAGGATCTCTTCTTTCAGTCTTCCCAAGGTCATTTTTGTGGTATCTATGATATAATCTGACTTCTTTTTTACTTCTTCCAGTTTTATTCTTTCTTCTAAGATGCCTTCCATTATGGTCCCGCCGGCTGATAAGGGGTGGGGCCTTCTTTGCTCCTTAAATCTTTTAATCAGGTCCTCATCTGAAGCATCCAGGAAGAGTATCCTGTATTCGATTCCTTTTTTCTTAAGTTCTTCCAGGCTGTTGAACAAATCTTTAAAAAAGATTCCTCCCCTTATGTCCGCAACAACTGCAACCTTACTTACATCCATGGATGAGCTTTGACAAAGTTCGGCAAAATTAGGCAGTAAGGCAGGAGGCAGATTGTCCATGCAATAATAGTTTATATCTTCAAGAACTTTGATAGCCTGGCTTTTGCCGGCCCCCGACATACCTGTTATAATTACTAATTCCATATGGTCCTCCCGATTTAAACCTCTAAGTTTATTATCCTGGATAAATCCAAGCCTGCCTCCACTGCTGCTTTAAGAGCATTTTCAAAGTGGCCTACACTTTCTTTAGTGTGGGAATCGCTGCCTATGACAAATCGTACATCATATTTTGCCGCTTTCATTATTTCATCCCTGTTCAAGTGCCCGTGACTGTTGTTTATTTCAAGCAAGATCTTCATTTTTTCCGCCGTTTGGGCTATCATATCGATATCAACCGGTATCTTGTCTCCCGGGTGGGTTAAAATATCGATTTTATATTTATTCATGGCCTTAACCACAGCCCGGGTGTTTTTTTCTACCATGACGGAGTAAAGTCTCTTATTGTACCCTGCAAACTTATTTTTAACAAGAAAGTTCCAAAAATCCCCTGCAGTTGAAAATAAGGCACCCAAGTGAAAGCCGCAAAGAATTATGTCGCAGTGCTCCATAACTTCCCCGTCTATATCAGTGGTCCCCTCATAATCCAAAATGTTGGCTTCAATACCGTAGAGAATTTTCATATTGGGATATTTTTTTTGTGTTTTTTTAATAATATCTTTGGCTTCCCCCATCAGGCTTCTCTTAATGCCGAACATGTAGTGGCCGGGGCCGTGGTCGGTGATTGCTATTTCCTCCAACCCCATTTCATAAGCCCTTGCCGCTATTTCCTCTATTGTTGATTTTCCGTGCCTGTTTCTTGAATATGTGGAATGTATGTGATAATCCGCTCTTAACTTCATATATCTTTCCTTGTTCCTGTCTTCTTGGGAATCTTGCTCGAAGAATCCCATGGGATCCTTCGCTTACTCTCAGGATGACAATTTATAGCTTGGTTCCAACTATTTTAACTTCAGGTTCCAGTATTATTCCAAACTTGTCGTAGACAGTGCTTATTACTATCCTCATAAGCTCCAAAACATCCTGGCAGGTGGCATTGTCGTAGCTTACGATAAAACCGCAATGCTTGTCGGAAACCATTGCCCCCCTGTATTTCAGACCTTTAAGGCCCGCATCCTCAATCAATTTGGCAGCATATCCGTTGAGAGGCCTTTTAAAGGTGCTTCCCGCACTGGGTAAATTCAAGGGCTGCTTAGAAATTCTCTTTTCATTCAAGTCCCTTATTTTTTCCATTATGTCCTCCACCCTGCCCGGTGTCAGGATTAAATCTGCTTCAAGAACGATGTAATCAGAATCGGACAGCCTGGAATGCCTGTAGGAAAATTCCATTTCTTCGTTGGAGAACTCATGGATTTTCCCATCCCTATCCATGCAGGTAACCTTAGTTACAACATCCTTCATCTCACCCCCGTAGGCCCCGGCATTTATGGGGATGGCTCCTCCCAAATAACCGGGTATGCCGGAGGCAAATTCAAATCCTGCCAAACCTTCCTTTGCCGTAAACTTAGCCAGGGAGGACAGGAGTACTCCTGCGCCTGCCGTCACCTTGTTCCCGTCACGACTTAGCTTGTTGAACTTTTCTCCTATTTTTACGATTATTCCTTTAAATCCTTCATCCGAAACCAAAAGGTTGGTTCCATTGCCTATAAGGTAGTAATCTATCTCATGCTTTTTTATCTCTTTTAAAAGTACCTTTAAGTCTTCTTCGTCTTCAGGCACTGTAAACAAGCTTGCAGGACCTCCTATTTTAAAGTAGGTATGGTTTTTAAGGGGCTCATCTCTCAAAACTTCCCCTCTGAAAACTTTTTTCAGTTCGTTAAACATGCTGTTTATGACCAGCTCATGTTCCATTTTTTCACCCTTTCCCGTCAACTGATTATATTCTATCATTTAATTATTGATTTTTAAAGATTTATTTTAATTAGTGGGGCTTAAAGATAAAGTAAAGTTTGACATCTGATTTTTCCGGTGTTACTATATTTTTGTAATTATATAAAAATATAATACACAAGGGGAGGAAATATGAAAGAAAAGGTTTTGAAATTAGTTGAAGAGCTGGCACCTGAGCTCAATGAATTAAGCCTTGTAATTTACAACAATCCGGAGCTTGGCTACCAGGAATTTAAGGCATGTAAGCTGCATACGGACCTCCTGAAAAAATACGGCTTTGACATTGAATATAATTTTTCAGGTGTTGAAACCGGTTTTAAAGCTGTTTACAAGGGCAAAAAAGAAGGTCTTACCATAGCCTATCTGGCCGAATATGACGCTTTGCCCGGTATAGGACACGGCTGCGGTCACAATTTGCTGGGTGCCGTAAGCACGGGAGCAGGAATCGTATTAAAACAAATAATTGATGAAATCGGTGGAACCGTTATTGTTTTCGGTACTCCTGCAGAAGAAACAAGCGGAGCAAAAGTTACATATGTTGAAAACCATGAATTTGACGGTGTTGATATCGCCCTCATGGCCCACCCTGCGTCCCAGTATGCAAAAAGCGGTTCATCCCTTGCCTTAGAGCCGGTTCAGTTTGAATTTTTCGGTAAGGCTGCCCATGCGGCATCTGCTCCGGAAAAGGGTATAAACGCCCTGGATGCGGCCATTCAAACATTTAACAGCATCAATGCCTTAAGGGAGCATGTAAGAAGCGATTCGAGAATCCATGGAGTTATAATTGAAGGTGGCAAGGCTGCCAACGTTGTTCCTGACTATACAAAGGTTCAGTTCTATGTACGCTCAACAAGCAAGACCTACAACCAGGAGCTTTTGGAAAAGGTTAAAAACTGCGCAAGGGGAGCTGCTCTGGCGACGGGAACAAGACTGGAAATTACCAAATTTGAATTTTCTTATGACAACATGGTTACAAACGAAACCCTGTCCAAGGTATTCAACGATACAATTTACGAGGTTGCCGGAATTGTAATGAATGAACCTTTAAAGAGCACCGGGTCCATAGATGCGGGACAAGTTAGCCAGGTATGCCCCATGATTCATCCCTATTTTGATGTGACCAATGACCCGTCCATAGCCGGCCATACAAGAGAATTGGGAGAAAGCACCCTGAAGGATTATGCCAAGGAACAGATGAAGAATACCATAGCTGCCCTGGTTTTGACAGCCGCTAAGGTTATTCAGGACCCCAAATTATATGAAGAAATCAAATATGAATTTGACCATACCACAAAATAAAAGGTAAATACCTTTATGTTATCCTGAGCGTAAGCGAAGGAACTTTGCATGTCATCCTGAGCGTAAGCGAAGGATCTCATTAGATCATTCGGGCTAAAGCCCTCAGGATGACACTATTGGGTATTCATACCAATTACACTGACTGACTAAGGAATTTAAAAGGGACCATGAAGGTCCCTTTTGCTGTTGAGCTTAAGTTTATATTAATAGGGTCCGTAATTGATGATTACGGCAATTATCATGAATACGCATCCCATCAGGGTCCATAATACCATCAAGGGTGCAACGAATTTAAACCATTCTTCGTATTTTATCTTGGCTATTGACAGGTTAGCCATCAAAACGCCCGATGTTGGTATAATCGAGTTGGTTATACCGTCACCAA
The DNA here is from genome assembly GCA_002316225.1 of Firmicutes bacterium UBA1065. Taxonomy (GTDB): domain Bacteria; phylum Bacillota; class Clostridia; order Tissierellales; family Sedimentibacteraceae; genus Sedimentibacter. Next base: position 12,742 of record DCDC01000181.1, read on the forward strand.
ACTGATATGCAAGTACCGCCGTCTGTCTTGTAAGATTTATAACGTCAGCCAGAGGCGACATGATGGGCATGGTCGTTGCTGCAAGACCGGAACCTGAAGGAATGATAAAGTTAAGGAAAGTCTGTACCAAGAGCATTCCTATAGCGGAGATGGTTCTTGGCAAACCGGAAATAGCGGCAGCTAATCCATGTACTATGGTATCCACTATTACGGCACCTTCCATGATTACCAGAAGTCCTCTTGCCAAACCTACAACCAGGGCTCCTGTGGTCATGTCCTTGGCTCCGTTAATGAAATGCTTGGCTATGTCATCCAATTTCATGCCTGAAGCCAGTCCTGAGAAAATACCTATTGCCAGGAAGATTGCGGCAATTTCCGTAATGTACCACCCGAACTTGAATACTCCGAACACCAAAATACCCATGCCTACAGCAAATATCAACAATACCAAAGTGTCTCTTGTGGTCATTTGTTTAATATTGCTCAAATCAATGGCCATATCTTTTTCTTCCATTTCAAGTTCATATACATAGGAATTTTTCTTGTCGGCTTTTACTTTCCTGGCATACCAGTAAATGTAACCGGAAACTAAAACCAAGGTGCAAACCCAAATAATCAGCCTCAGACCCATACCGGAAAACATGGGCTCTATTCCGGCTATACCTTGAGCTACACCAACGGTAAATGGATTCATGAATCCGGAAGTAAAGCCTGCTGCAGCTCCCAAGGCAACTATTGCCATTCCCGTAATCGCATCATATCCCAAGGCTCTTGCCAGGGCAATTCCTATGGGAACGAAAACAATTGCTTCCTCAGCCATTCCGATGGTGCCGCCGCCGAGAGAGAAGACAAATACTATGATTGGTATCATCCAGGTTTCTTTTCCCTTCAAGCTGAGAGCAACCTTGCTTATTCCTGCTTCAATGGCTCCCGTCTGGTTTACGATGTTAAAGGAACCGCCAACTATGAATATGAAGAATACAATGCTTTGTGCAGCCGCCAAGCCCTTGGGGAAGGCTTTCAACACATCAAAAGGTTTGGCCGGGTTAGATTCTATGGTTGCAAACGAATTGGGGTCAACAACCATCCTTCCGCCGGGGCCCTCAACCTTTTGGTACTGGCCTGCAGGAATTACGTAAGTTAATAGTGCCATAATGATAATTAAAACAAATAATAATACATAGGTGTGGGGCACTTTAAATTTTTTCTTTTTTTCTTCCATAAACCCTCCATTTTTATAAATATTTAATATATAAAAACTGCCCTGATCCTTGTTTAAACCTTAAGCTTCTCCCCTCTTATAAAATTTGCCTAAGGTATTGTTTACGGTTTTTCCCTTTTCAATTGCAAGCTTGCCCCCCAGAATCACATAGTCGATTCCCTCGGGCCTTAATTGAGGCTCCTGGAATGTAGCCTTGTCGATTATGGTATTATAATCGAATATGGTTATATCCGCATCATAACCTTCTTTCAAAAGACCTTTCCTGTTAAGTTTCAGCCTCTGTGCGGGCATATAGGTCATTTTACTGATGGCATCAAAGAATTCCATCACCTTCATGTCTCTGACAAAACGGCCTATAACCCTGGGGAAGGTTCCTGCTCCTCTGGGGTGACCGGAATGATTCCTGTAAATACCGTCGCTGGCCACCATCACCAGGGGATGATTTAAGGCTTCGATAATTTCCTCTTCATTCATTACATATGCAACAACCAGCATTTTTGGATATTCCTTGCGAACCTTTTCAAAAAGCTCCTTGTCGCAATATACCCCTTTGTAAGGATCTTCCGTCAGCATGATTGCATCATAGCTTTTACCCCAGGTTTCAAAACATCCTTCATCAAACACGGCAGATCCGATGTAGGTGCTGAAGGCATCATAAGGGTAAGCATCAACCATAATGTCGGTACCCTTGTCGCGGATATCCTGAATAAGGTCCAAGGCCTCCTTCATGTTCCCAAAGGCGGAGCAGCTTGATAAGTGGGAAATCTGGAAGGGGATCTTTGCCTCCCTTCCTATATATGCCATTTCATTTATGGAATCAAGGGCATGTATGGCATCCTTTCTGTAGTGGGCTGCAAGAAGCAGGTCATCCCTGCCCTGAATCTCTTTTGTAATAGCAACGGCTTCTTCGGTATCGATTCCCGGGCAGTATTCAAGCCCGTAGGAAACACCGATGGCGCCGAAATCAACTGCTTCCTTAACCCATCTCTGCATTTTTTCAATTTGTTCCTTTGATGAACGCTTGTATATGTCAGTGTTTCCGGCTTCAACCCTCAAAAAATTATGACCGATATATGTAAGGTAATTTACAGGATTGCCTTTTTCATTTACAAAATCATAAAGCTCAAGTATGCTCTGCCTGTTGTTGCCGCAGTTACCTGCCACACAGGTGGTCACTCCCATATTGAGCATGGTATCGGATATATCGTATTCCTGCTTTTTAGTGAGGGAAAAATCTTCTTCATGCATGTGAATATCTATAAAGCCCGGTGAAACATACTTTCCCTCTGCATCTATTACGACTTTTGCTTGAGCAGGTACTGAACCTATATCGCTTATGATGCCGTCTTTTATGCCAAGGTCTCCTTCCCTGGCTGTTTTGTTTTCAACATCGATGATTTTCCCGTTCACAATTTTAATATCCAGCATCTCTATCTCCTCCTTAAACCTTTATAATACATGCATATTATTCAAATATAATATACTTTATTTTAACGGGTTTTGTTTCAGATTCTTCCGGCAATAAATTTATATGAGTTGCCCCGATATTATTCGATTTTTGTCGATTAATAGCTATTATTCGACAATATTTGCATCTTATATATTTAACGTTTTCCCTATGATACCATAAATTTTCTTATAAGTAAACATTATTTATAAATAATTTATGCTGATATAATATCACACTATTCCTTATAAATAGACTTTTTTTTTATTAATAATTTGTAAAAAAAAATTGCCATTTGGAATGGCAATTTTTAAAATCCTTTTAATATGGTTTTGAGTAGAGTTTGAAATATGCTTTTGGGTGAGAACATACCGGGCATATTTCGGGAGCCTTTTCTCCCACGTGAATATGGCCGCAGTTATCACACTGCCAAACAACTTCACCTTCTCTTTGGAATACCTTTCCTGTTTCAATGTTATTCAAAAGGGCTAAATATCTTTCTTCGTGGTTCTTTTCTATTGCCGCTACCCCTTCAAATAAGAAAGCTATCTTATCAAAGCCTTCCTCTCTTGCTACCTTAGCAAACTCCTTATACATTTCAGTCCACTCATAATGTTCACCGGCAGCTGCATCCTTCAAGTTAACGGGTGTTTCGGATATTCCGTCATGAAGGAGCTTAAACCATAATTTGGCATGTTCTTTTTCATTTCTTGCGGTTTCTTCAAAAAATTTGCTGATTTGTACATAGCCGTCTTTTTGGGCCTGGCTTTGATAGTATTGATACTTGGTGTAAGCCTGAGCTTCACCTGCAAATGCGGTCAATAAGTTTTGTTCTGTTTTGCTTCCTTTTAATTCCATATAACCACCTCTAAATAATATTTATCCTATAAGAGCAGCCTAAGCCGCTTAAGATAGCTGTTTAAGTCAGCTGATGATGGTGTACATTTCCTTGTACTCGTCTTTCACGGTATGTTCCAGAAGCTTCTCTGCCCTGATTTTCATGGGCTTTTCCCCGAATATTATTTCGATTACATCGCCGACCTGGACTTCGGTTCCGGCTTTCGCCGTTTTACCGTTAATGAGAACCCTTCCCCCGTCGCATGCTTCCTTGGCTAAGGTCCTTCTCTTGATTATCCGGGCAGTTTTCAAAAATTTGTCGATTCTCATAGCTTCTTTTTCCTTATGATTCGGATATATTTTTCAGTTTTTCCGCCTGGTCGCTTGTAATCAGGGCTTCAAGCATTTCGGTGATATCACCGTCAAGAAATTCTTCCAGTTTATAGAGGGTTAAGCCTATCCTGTGGTCGGTTACCCTCCCCTGGGGGAAATTGTAAGTTCTTATTCTTTCGCTCCTGTCTCCTGACCCCACCTGGCTTCTTCTTGACTGGGCAAGTTCGTCGGTTTGCTCCTGGAGATATTTATCGTAGAGTCTTGCCTTAAGAACCTTGAAAGCTTTCTCCTTGTTTTTAAGCTGGGACTTTTCATCCTGGCAGGTAATTACTATACCCGTAGGAATATGGGTTAGTCTTACGGCAGAGTCGGTGGTGTTAACCGACTGGCCCCCGTTTCCTGAAGAGCGGAAAACATCAACCTTTACATCATTGGGGTTTATTTCGATGTCAATATCGTCGGCTTCAGGCAGTACGGCTACGGTTGCCGATGAGGTGTGTATCCTGCCGCTGGCCTCGGTTTCCGGAACTCTTTGAACCCTGTGAACTCCGCTTTCGTATTTGAGCTTTGAGTAGGCTCCTTTTCCTTTGATGGAGAAAATTACTTCCTTATATCCGCCTATCCCCTGGTCATTTACTGAAATGAATTCGGTTTTCCAACCCTTTCTTTCGGCAAACCTCAAATACATCCTGAGCAAGTCCCCGGCAAACAAGCCGGCTTCGTCTCCACCAACCCCGGCTCTTATTTCTACTATTACGTCCTTTTCATCATTGGGGTCGGTTGGCAGGAGAAGAACCTTGATGTCATTTTCCAGTTGTTCCTTCTTAACGGTTAATTCCTTTATTTCTTCCTTAACCAGTTCCTTGAATTCGTCGTCCAGCTTTTCCTTGAGCATCTCCCTGGATTCTTCAAGCTGGTCCGAAACTTCCTTGTATTCATTGTATTTAAGCACGACAGGTTCAAGCTGGGCTTGTTCCTTCATGAGCTTCTGCAGTTTCTGGGAATCGCTCAATACTTCCGGGTCAATTAACTTTTGGCCCAATTCGTCATATTTTTCCTTTATTTCTTCTAATTTATCTAACATTTCCATCCTCTTTCAATAATATAGTTATATGCTTTTAATTCTTGCAATTAAACTAAGGCTACAAGAAGCCGCACATAACCCGGTCCTTCCCGGACAGATCCTTATAGGTCTTAATATCTGTAAACAGCTTTGAATTCATAAAGATTTCTTCAACTGATTTTTTCTGGTCATATCCTATTTCCACAGCTAAAACTCCTTCCTTCTCATGAAGGTCTGCAAATAATTCAACGATACGCCTGTAATAATCCAGGCCGTCCTCTCCCCCGTCCAGGGCCAGCCTGGGCTCATAAAGAGAAACCTCCGGCTGAAGCTTTTTTATAGTATCTTTTTCTATATAGGGAGGATTGGACACAACAACATGGAATTTTTCAGGGCTTTTATAACTAAAAATATCTGCTTTTATTACCTTTATATTCTCAAGCTTATGCTTTCTTACGTTTATATTTGCCGTTTCAACAGCAATTTCGCTTATGTCTAGGCAGGTAACAAATGAATTTTTTAAGTTATAGGCAAGGCTCACACCTATGGCTCCGCTGCCTGTTCCCAAGTCAAGTATTTTAATCTTGCCCCTAAACCTTTCCTTAGCTATCTCCAGTACCCTTTCAACAAGGATTTCTGTATCAGACCTGGGTATTAAAACACCTTCCCGGACATAAAAGTCCAAACCCATGAATTCCTGTGAATTGATTATATATTGGAGGGGGTAACCTTCATTTCGCTTTTTTGCCAATTCATAAAATTTATCGGCAAGATCCGGGCTGACTTCCATTTTTTCGTTAAGGTGAAGAAAAATTCTGTCCTTTTTTAAAAGATAACATAAAATAAGCTCAACATCAAGCCTTGGAGAATTAAATTCCCTTTGTCTTATTATGTCCAAACCGTCCTTGATTAGTTTTCCTATAGTTACCATGTATCATCTTCCCCGCTCCGCGGTATAACCCTGTCCATGGCTGCTATTGCTACTTCCATCATGGAATTATCCGGCTCCTTGGTTGTGATCTTTTGAATCAAAAACCCGGGATAGGCAATGATTTTGGTTAATATATTGTCCCTTGAGCACCTGCCCACGTACCTGTTTAGTTCATAGGATAAGCCTGCAATTACAGGGAGCATCAATAATCTTATCACAAGCCTCATAAGAGGATTGGGCCAGCCGAAAAAGGAGAACACTATGATGCTTATGAGCATTACATTAATCAAAAAACTTGTTCCGCACCTTGGGTGAAGGGTTGAGTATTTTCGCACATTTTCAACCGTCAGCTCTTCTCCGTGTTCATAGCAATATATGGTTTTATGTTCAGCCCCGTGATACATGAAGACCCTTTTTATGTCTTCAAATTTGGAAACCAGGTATACGTAACCTATAAATAAGAAAACTCTCAGGATGCCTTCCATCAAATTGAGGAGGAAGGAATCGGGGATAATCTTCCCTAAAAAGTTAACTAAATAAGTAGGTCCCAGTATGAAAATCACAACCGAAAAGATTAAGGCAAGGACTACAGATGAATAAATAATTGCCGTGTCTGCCTTATCTTTATCTTTAAATATTTTCCTCAAAAATTTGTCAAGGGCATCTTCTTCATAATCATCCCCATAGAATTCTGCTGAGTACATCAGTTCCTTGACCCCGTTGATAAGGGAGTCTATAAGGACAAAGCTCCCCCTTATAAGGGGCAATTTAAAAAATTTATGCTTAAATATGGGCTTTATTTCGCTTTCTTTTATTTCTATTCCCCCGTCAGGCCTTCTGACTGCCGTAGCTATTTTGGACGGTCCCTTCATCATGATACCTTCGATGAGAGCCTGACCGCCTATGCTGGTTTTTTTCACTTCTTTTGTCACAATTTCGCTCATTTTAGTCCCCTTTGTATTATCAACTCACATTTTCGGATTATTTCCCGAGAAATGTAAATAATTGTAATATAATTATTGATATAGCATATCTGCATTCATGCTATTATACAAGAAAAGTAATATTTCTTCAAGCAATTATTTTCTTTGATAATACTATAATCATAGCTTACAAAGCTTAAACTTTTATTAGATTTGACAAAAGTTTTTTACCCTGATTTTTATGAGGTAATATCATTATTGACATTCGCAAGCCTGGTATAGACATACAAAAATCCCGCCCAAGAGCGGGATTTCTTATAGCTTTAAATTCCTAATTCTTCTTTTACTTCTTTAAAAGCATTAAGGGCAAAGTCCAGATCTTCCCTGGAATGGGCTGCCGATATCTGAGTCCTTATTCTTGCTTTTCCCTTTGGAACAACCGGGAAGTAAAATCCTACCACATAAACACCCTTTTCCAAAAGCCTTTCGGCCATCTTCTGGGATAAAACAGCATCTCCCAGCATTATGGGAACGATGGGGTGCTCGCTCTCAATGATATTGAGACCGATTTTTTTGATACCTTCCCTGAAATATTTTGTGTTTTCATCTAACTTGGCCTTATACTTGTTGTCTTCCATGAGCATTTCAAGAACCTTTATTGAAGCTCCGGCAATAGCCGGTGCCAAAGTATTTGAAAACAAGTAAGGTCTTGAGCGCTGTCTCAGCAAATCTATTATTTCCTTCCTGCCGCTGGTGTATCCGCCGCTGGCTCCTCCCAGGGCTTTTCCCAAGGTACCGGTAATGATGTCCACCCTGTCCATTACGTTTCTGTACTCATGGGTTCCCCTGCCGGTCTTTCCGACAAAACCTACCGCATGGCTGTCATCAACCATTACAAGGGCATTGTACTTATCGGCCAGGTCGCAGATACCTTCTAAGTTTGCGATGATTCCGTCCATTGAGAACACACCGTCTGTAGCAATTACTTTAATGTTGGCTCCGTCCTTGTCAGCCTGTTTAAGCTGTTCTTCCAAAGATTCCATATCATTGTTCTTATATTTGTACCTTTTGGCCTTTGATAATCTTATACCGTCAATGATGCTTGCATGATTAAGCTCGTCGCTTATTATGGCATCATTCTCTGTGGTGATTGTTTCAAACAAGCCTCCGTTTGCATCAAAGCAGGATGAATACAAGATGGTATCTTCCGTTTTAAGGAATTCGCTGATTTTTCTCTCCAATTCTTTGTGGATTTCCTGCGTACCGCAAATGAACCTTACGGAAGAAAGGCCATAACCCCATTTGTCATATGCCTTCTTGGCTGCTTCTATTACTTCCTTGTTGTCTGCCAAACCCAAATAATTATTGGCACACATGTTAAGTACTCCCCTTGCCTTGGTAGTACTTATGACGCTGCTTTGAGGGGTGGTTATGATTCTTTCTTCTTTCCAAAGACCGCTTTCCTTGATTTCATTCAGGATGTCGGAATAGTATTTCCTTGCTTTAAACATGATTACCTCCAATATACTTATTACCCCTTGGCTAATATACACAAAGTCGATACTCTTTTATACCTTCAATTAAATATTACTCTCATTCTGTTTTTATGTCAAGGGGCAAAGGGGATGGTTTGTCCACAAATAGTACACAGCAAAAATAATAAAAATAATAAAAATAACCACTCACGGTTTCGCACACGAATAATTCTAAAGCTCATTCGGGCTAAAAATCCTACAGCTTGCGAACTCGCTCCGCTCAAACAACGCAAGCTGC
>DCDC01000050.1 GCA_002316225.1 Firmicutes bacterium UBA1065
TATCTTCATCCATTGTAAAATATGCCGTAGGCCAGGGAGATAAGCCCCTTATTAAATTATGGATGTCTTTTGCAGTAAGCTTCCATTTAATTTTCCGGTCTTCCTTATTGATCATGGGAGCATAGCTTGAAAGGGAATCATCCTGCTTTTGGGGGCTTAATTCGTTTTTCTCCAGCTTTTCCAGGGTTTCCAACAGAAGGTCTGCTCCCTTGTGCATTAAAATGTCATGAAGGTCGCCCACATTCATGTTTTCGTCGATTTCAACTTCTGTTTTTAATAGCATGTCCCCGGTATCCAAACCCTCATCCATGAGCATGGTAGTTATGCCTGTTTTTGTTTCTCCGTTAATAATTGCCCAGTTGATAGGGGCGGCTCCCCTTAATTTGGGAAGCAGGGAAGCATGGACATTTATACAGCCCAACCTTGGCAGGTTTAAAATATCCTTGCTCAATATTTGCCCGTAAGCTACCACCACAATGGCATCGGGCTTATAGGATTTTAATACTTCAATATTTTCCTCTTTTTTAATCTTATCAGGCTGAAAAATTTCAAGACCCAATTCTTCTGCCTTTTCCTTCACTTCCGATTTTTTTAATTTTTTTCCCCTGCCGGAGGGTTTATCCGGCTGGGTTACAACCAGGACAACCTTGTGCCTGCTTTCATGAAGCCTTTCCAGGCTTGGAACCGCAAAAGCGGGTGTCCCCATAAATATTATGTTCATTACATCACCTATTCTTCAATAAGATCATCTATTACCCTGTCTGTAAACAAGACCCCGTTTAAATGGTCAATTTCATGGCATATAGCCCTTGCCAGCAAGCCTTCCGCTTCCAATTTTTGTTCCCGGTTGTTCTCATCTATATATTCAACAACCACTTTCATGGGCCTTGCTACCAATCCCCTTTTCTCAGGAACGCTCAGGCATCCTTCCTCACCTGTTTGCTCGCCTGCTTCGGTAAGAATTTTGGGATTGGCCATTTTATAAACCTTGCCGTCTTCCACATCTATTACTATCACACGTTTTAATATACCTACCTGGGGAGCTGCAAGCCCCACACCGTCATTGGCATACATGGTTTCAACCATATCATCCATAAGGATCCTGATTCTATCATCAACAAGGGGAACTTCCCTGCTTTTCTTTCTTAATATTTCATCACCTTCATACCTTAAATTTCTTAATGCCATATTTTAACCTCCTAAATCGTATCAGTATTGATATTTATACTCACCTTTATGTTTTCTATATCCTTCTCCATATATACGGTCCTGATTATTTTCTTAAGGTCTGCCAGCCTGTTGTTTGACACCTTTATATAGAGATTAATGCGGTACTCGTTATTAAGCTTGTAGATATTATGGGGTACAGGCCTGTATAATAACAGGCTTCTTTCCTTTACCATTTCTTTAACTGCTTCTTTTACTTCCAGGTATTTCTCATGTGCTGTTTTAACAAGTTCTTCCTCGTTTTTGGATATCAGGCATATATTTATTATATTAATAAAGGGCGGAAATGCAAATTCTTTTCTTAATTTTAATTCCTGGCGCAAAAACAAATCATAATCGTTATTTTTAGCTGCCTTTATTATGAAATTCCCAGGTTCGTAAGTTTGAATATAGACCCTCCCTATCTTGTCTCCCCTGCCGGCCCTTCCGCTAACCTGGGTAATTAGCTGGAATGTTTTTTCGCTTGCATTGTAAAAGGGTAAATTCAGCAAAGCGTCCGCCGAAAGGACTCCTACTGTAGTCACGTTGGGAAAATCAAATCCCTTGGCCAGCATCTGGGTTCCTATCAGTATGTCAATTTTCTTATTCTTAAAATCATTGTAGATATTTTCATAAGCTTCCGTGTCGGTCATGGAATCAAGATCCATCCTTTCGATTCTTGCATGGGGAAACAAGTTATTTATCAGTTTCTCAACATGCTGGGTCCCTGCGCTGAACTGCTCTATTTTATCACTTCCGCACCTGGGGCATTTGCCGGGCATTCTTTTTGCGCTCCCGCAGTAATGGCATTTCATGATGTTTCCAACCAAATGATAGGTCATGGATACATCGCACCTGGAACACCTTACGGTATAACCGCATTTTTTACAGGATACGAAGCCTGAATAGCCCCTCTTGTTTAAAAACAGTATTACCTGTTCCTTTTGTTTAAGGGATTTTCTTATGCTTTCATACAAGACCTCACTGATAATGGAGTTGTTGCCCTTGTCAAGCTCATCGGCCATGTTAATGATTTCTATTTCCGGCATTTGGGCTTCTTTAACCCTCTTATTCATTTCAATCAGCTCTATCCGGCCCGTCATTGCCATGTGATAGGTATTGAGAGACGGAGTGGCTGACCCTAAGATAACCTTGCCCCCTGACATATATGCCATCTTTATGGCAACTTCAACCGTGTTATACTTTGGTGCCGTTCCTGAAATATAAGTGTCTTCATGCTCTTCATCAATCACAATTACCCCTAAATTATCTATTGGGGCAAAGAGGGCAGACCTGGCCCCTACCACTATGTATGCTTCCTTATTGTAGACCCTGAGCCATTGTATATACCTGTCTTTTTTGCTGAGCTTTGAATGAAACACGGCTATCTTGTTGCCGAATCTTCTTTTAAACCTGTCTATGGTCTGGGCGGTGAGTGATATTTCCGGGACAAGCATGATTGATTGTTTCCCTTCCCTTAAATACTCACTGATAATATTCATGTAAACTTCCGTCTTACCGCTGCCGGTTACCCCGTGAAGGAGAAAGGCTTTCTTGTCAGAGTTAAGAATTATCTCGCATGCCTTCTTTTGATCTTCATTTAAGGTCAAGGGCTCATCAAGCTCATGCCCGGTCCGGTCCTTGTATTCAAAGACCAGTTCTTCCTCCAAGACATCCTTCTTGATTAAATTATTTATGACTGCTTTTGATACATTGAGCTTTTCAATCAGTTGAGCCACACTTTCAGACTTGCGGCTTTTAAGATATTCTATAACCTTTAACTGGTTCCCGGTTTTATTAATCTTATATTTACTTATATCCTTGTCTTCTTTCAGCCTTACATGCTTTTCGTAAACGCTTTGGGTTTCGTAAGGCACCATCAGCTTCAAAGCATCCGAATACTTGCATATATACCTTTCCCTTATCCAAAAAAGGATCTTTATCATTTCTTTTGTTACTATGGGTCTTTCATCCGTTACGGCTATAAGGGGCTTAATTTTTTCAATAGGATAATCACAGGCAGAATCAACTGATACTATTAATCCATCAATAATATTTTTCCCCCTGCCGAAATTCACCTTGACCCTTTTCCCTTCTTCAACCGAATTAATTAAGGAATCAGGAACCCCGTAAGTATAAATTTGATCCGTGCTTTTGGAAAGGTTGTCTAAAATGACTTGTACAAAAGTATTATACATATCTTCTCCGCTCTAGTAAAATTAAATAATCAGTCATTTGACTGATTATCTGACCCATCCGTTGAAGGATTTTCTTTCTTGTCCTCTTTAACATCCTCTGTAATTTCTTTTGTTTCACCTTCTGCATCTTCAGTTTTTTCAGCATTTGCTGCCAAGGCTTTTTTATACTTGTCATAATCGTAAATCGGTGAAATCTTTTTAGCATAGAATTCTTCTATGGCAATTGCTATCGGTTTTTTGGTTTTAGTTTTGATTAAAGGTTCAGAGCCGTCAATTATCTGCCTTGCTCTTTTAGAAATTATAGTCACCAATGAATATTGACTGTCAACCATTTCGTTTAATTCATCTATTGGTATTTTCTTCATTCTCACATCTCCCTGATTTTGCTGATTATTTCTTTTTTTCTTATTGCCCTGTTTTTTTCGGCCAAGATTATATGCTTTATTTTTTCCGTTGCAAGGTCCACCCGGTCATTTACAACCACATAGTCGTATTGGAAAGCATAGTTTAATTCATCATAGGCCGATTCCATCCTCCGTAAAATTACTTCCTTTGAATCCGTACCCCTTCCTTCGATTCTGTTTTTTAATTCCGTTAATGAAGGAGGAAGTATGAATATGAACACTCCCAAGGGATAATTCTTTTTAACCTGGAGGGCTCCTTGAATATCTATTTCAAGAATTATGTCATTGCCGGCCTTTAGCTGCTTAAACACTTCTTCCTTGGGTGTCCCGTAATAATTGCCGTAAACTTTTGCATATTCAAGAAATTCATTGTTTGCTACCCTTCTGAGGAATTCTTCCTCATCTATAAAATAGTAGTCTACTCCATCCTTCTCGCCTTCCCTGGGCTTCCTGGTAGTAGCAGATACCGAAACTTTCAGAAAGCTCATATCCAACAGAAGCTGCATGCAAATTGTCCCTTTGCCTGCTCCGGAAGGACCTGATATCACCACTAACAATCCTTCTTCCATCGCTCACCTCTATTTGTTATTGTGGTTGTCAAACCTCTGGGCCATGGTATCCGGCTGAACTGCCGATAATATTATATAGTCGCAGTCAGTAATTATTACAGCCCTGGTTTTTCTGCCGTAAGTAGCATCGATCAGCTTACCCTTTTCCCGGGTTTCCTGTATAAGACGCTTTATAGGAGCCGATTCGGGGCTGACGACAGCTACTATCCGGTTTGCCAGCGCTATATTACCAAAGCCTATGTTAATAGTATTTGACGTATTTGACATATTGTTTGACATAATTGACTCCTATTCGATATTTTGTACTTGTTCCCTGATTTTTTCCAAAAGATTCTTTATTTCGATAACAACTTGTATTATTTCCAGGTTGCTGACCTTAGAGCCTATGGTATTAATCTCCCTGTTTGCTTCCTGTATGATGAAATCAAGCTTTCTGCCTATTGTGCCGCCGCTGTCCAGGGCTTGGGACAGCTGGGACATATGGGAGTTGAACCTTACTATTTCTTCGTTAATATCGCTTTTATCCGCATATATTACAATTTCATTGTAGAGCCTGTTTTCATCAAGCTCATGGTTGCTTCCCAAGAGCTCCTTAATCCTGGTCTCGAACTTATTCTTGTAATCCTCCACGAGTGTTTTTGAGTTTTCAGATATTATTTCCATTAACTCCAAAATTCTTGTCACACTTTGGCTGATATCGGCCTTTAACTGAAGACCTTCTTTTTCCCTCATTGCCAGAAGGTTTTTAACTGCCTCATTCATTGCCTTTTCCAGGCAGATACTTAGTTCATCATCATCAGGTTCAGCTTCTTTTGCAACTAAAACATCCTGAAATTTTATTATTGTATCAAGGGATGGACTGTTGTTAATGCCCAACTCTGATTTTATTTTATCTATGGCCTCCTTGTACTGCCTGGCCAAAGACATGTTGGGCACAATCAAGGTGTCCGATTCGCTTATGTATTCAATGTTGATATATACGTCTATTCTACCTCTTTGCAGGTTATTTTTCAAGATTTTTCTGATATTTTCCTCGAAAAAGCGCAATACTTTGGGGGTTTTTATGCTTATATCACAGTATCTGTTGTTTATGGTTTTTATTTCGGCGGTTATACACCTTTTCCCGTCATTACATTCACCCTTGCCGTAACCGGTCATACTAAATATATTTGCCATATTTCTCTCCAATTATTAATTGTAATATTTTGACACCATCCATTATAGCATTAAAAACATTTTATTTAAACAAAAATGTTAATAACATGGAAAATTGGAGGCAAAATTATAAAAAATCCTAAAAATTTTCATGACATGAGGGTATTAATAAGATAGAATATATAATGAATAAGTTCTGTCATCCTGAGCGCATGCGAAGGATC
>DCDC01000166.1 GCA_002316225.1 Firmicutes bacterium UBA1065
TCGCTTCGCTCAGGATGACAGTTGGCCTGTCATTCTGAGGACTTTAGTCCGAAGAATCCCATGAGATCCTTCGCTATCGCTCAGGATAAGCGACTGACACCAAATCATAGATTTGGGTCATCTGAAGATCCTTCGCTATCGCTCAGGATAAGCGACTGGCACCAAATCATAGATTTGGGCCATCTGCTTACCTGAAGCTGTGCTGGGATATTAATTCCTGTTTGCAATCCCACAATTCTTTGGACAAGTTAACATAGTAAGTATGAGGATTTGTGAATCTCTTTACTTCTCCCCAAAGGTTATCAACCCTTTTTTTGCAGTATTCTCTGATTTCGTTTAAGCTTGGACTTTCATACACACATTCTCCCTTAATGAAAACGGGTACCTGTAGGTTCTTTGCATAAAAATCCGTTACCTTCTTCTTTTTCCATGTATGAATTTCATCGAATATAGTATATGGTTTTGAATCATCTATTACTTCATGAGCCAATGTTATTACATCAGCTATGGGGCTCTTGGTTTTTCTGTCGTATAATCTCCAGACTTTTTTATAGCCGGGATTGGTTATCTTTTCTTCATTCTCTGATATTTTTATCTTGGGTATAATCTTGCCGTCCTTTTCAACCGCTACCAGCTTGTAGACGCATCCGAATACAGGTTCTGACTTGGCAGTTATCAGTCTTTCTCCAACACCGAAGGAATCTACCTTTGCCCCCTGATCCAATAAATCGGAAATGATGAATTCATCCAAACTGTTTGACGCAACGATGGCACAGTCATGAAGTCCTGCTTCATTGAGCATTTTCCTGCATTTCTTGCTCAGGTATGCTATGTCGCCGCTGTCAATCCTTACACCCTTAAGCCTCTTGCCCATGGGCTCCAGAACTTCCCTGGATATACGGATTGCATTTGGTAATCCGCTTTTTAAAACATTGTAGGTATCAATCAATAAATTACAATTATCCGGATAACACAAGGCATAAGCTTTAAATGCTTCATATTCGCTTTCAAACATTTGAACCCATGAGTGAGCCATGGTTCCCAGGGCCGGAACGCCAAAGGCTTCATCAGCCAATGTTGTGGCAGTTCCCATAACTCCTCCTATATAAGCTGCCCTTGCTCCGTATATGGCCCCGTCATAGCCCTGGCTTCTTCTTGCTCCAAATTCCATTATAGGTTTGCCCTTGGCAGCCCTCACCACCCGATTTGCTTTGGTGGCAATCAAGCTTTGATGGTTTATCGTCAATAGCATCATGGTTTCAATTATTTGAGCATCAATGGTCTTTGCCCTTACCGTTATCAAAGGCTCATTGGGAAATACGGGGGTTCCTTCAGGAATTGCATAAATGTCGCCGGAAAACTTGAATTCCTTTAAAAATTGCAGGAAGTCTTCCGTGAATAATTTTTTGCTTCTTAGGAACTCAATATCCTCATCGCAAAACCTTAACTCTTTTATATATTGAATTACTTGTTCCAGGCCTGCCACTATGGAAAAGCCTGCCCCGTCCGGATTTTTCCTGAAAAACAGGTCAAAATACACTATTTCATCCTTCATCCCGTTTGAGAAATATCCGTTTGCCATGGTTAATTCATAAAAATCCATGAGCATTGATAGCCTTCTATCGCCAAAATTATTATAATACATGACCTACTCCCGTTATTTTATTCTATCGACGATTTCTATCCCGCTGACATGCATATTGTATAAAGCAAACAAATTTATCAGGTCACCGTCATGGGTTCCTCCGTCATAGGTTTCTACGGCATTTGCCGGTATGATAATCCTTTTTTCCTTGTTTTTTTCATTGAAATAAGATTTCAGGGTCAATGAAAACTGCAGCACACAGATATCCGTTACACAACCCGTAACAATATAATTGTCAACCGCATCCTCATATTTCTTTATCCATTCCTTAAAACCTTCCGCATGAAATCCGTTGGTACTGTTTTTTTCAATGTAGTATGTTTCTTCTCCCCTGGAATCCTCTGTTTTAAGTTCAGGAATCAACTCTGCTTCCTCCCCTCCCCTTATGCAATGAGGAGGAAAACTGTGAAACTCCTCAGAGTTTTCACTGTGACTATCCAGGAAAAATACCTTTTTGTATCCCTTCATTTTTTTGTTTAACTCTGCAATATTTTCAACTATAGCCGCTACTCTTGGCGATGCCAGGGCACCGGTATTAACGAAACCTTTTACCATATCAATCACAACCAAGGCAGTTTTGTCTTTGTCAAGGGATGACAAGAGTATTTCTTTTCCTTTCAGTTCTTCTTTTATTTTTTCAATAACTTCCATATCATCTTCCTTTACAATATTTTTGGCAGTTAATCTTATATTTAATATATTATAGTGCTAAAAATAGTTTTTGTCAAAAAAAAGGAGACTGCTTAAAGCAGCCTCCATAGCTTTACACAGCTTGATCTTTTATCGTTAAGTCCCCTTCTATTACTTTTGTAGGACACTTTTCCACGCAAATCATGCAATGTGTACATTTATCATAATCAACCTTGGCTAAATTATTTGTAACGTGTATAGCATCGTAAGGACAATTCTTTTCACAAATCTTACATGCTATGCAACCGATCTTGCATACATCCTTGACAGCTTTACCGAAGTCCCTGTTATTGCACCCAACTATGACATTATTCTTGTAAGAAACAAATTCTATTACGGCCTTTGGACATTCTTCGATGCATTTACCGCAAGAAGTGCATTTTTCCTTGTCGATGACTGCTATACCGTCAACTATTTCTATAGCATCAAAATCACATACTCTTACACAGTTTCCATAACCAAGGCATCCCTTATCACAGGCCTTATCTCCTCCTTGGACCGCAGCCGCAGCCTTGCAGTCTTTCACTCCATGATATTCATGTTTTTTGGCTGCTAAGGAGTCACATCCCCGGCATAAAACATGAGCTACCTTTTTTTCTCCTTCCTCAGCTGTCGTACCCATGATTTCCGCTATCTTTTCATGGGCTTGGGCATTTGCAACGGGACATCCGTTGACCGGAGCCCTGCCTGATACTATTGCATCAGCCATGGCATCACAGCCTGCATATCCGCAGGCGCCGCAATTTGCGCCCGGCAAGGCATTTCTTACATCAGTTATTCTCTGATCAACATCTATATGAAACAGTTTAGCCGCAAGTGCCAACAACAATCCGCATATGGCACCAATACCGCCAGTGACTGCCACTGCTTTCGCTATAACCATATTTTTTACCTCCTATAATTGCAATCCTGAAAATCCGAGGAATGCCACAGACATGAGCCCTGCAGTGATGAGTGAAATGGCAGAACCTTTCAAAGATTCGGGCAAATCAGCATAATCTACCTTGTCTCTTACTCCTGCAAACAATACTATTGCCAGCAGGAAACCTGAGGATATACCTACGGAATAAACTAATGATTCAACAAAGGTGTATTCATAAATAATATTATTTATGGCAACACCTAAAACCGCACAGTTTGTAGTAATCAGGGGCAGGAAAATTCCAAGGGCCTTATACAAACCGGGAGCTGATTTCTTAAGGAACATTTCAACAAATTGTACCAAGGCAGCAATTATCAGTATGAATACTATGGTCTGCAGGTATTCCAATTCAAGAGTAACCAAAATCGCATAATGAATGATATATGTTATAATTGATGCCAAGGTTATAACGAATATAACCGCTATACCCATGCCAGCGGCAGTATCTATTTTCTTTGATACTCCGAGGAAAGGACATGTTCCCAAGAATTGCATGAATATAATATTGTTAACAATAAAAGACGTTATAAATAAACCAACTAATTCCATTTCCTACCTCCTATGCTTTCTTTCTTCTTGAAAGATAGTTTACTATACCTATCAGCAAGCCAAGGAGAATAAATGCTCCGGGTGGCTGTATCGCCATCATCATAGGTTCGTAAGCTTCAGGAAGAATTCTGAGTCCCAAAATTGTACCATTGCCTAATATTTCTCTTGCAGAGCTGAGTAATATCATAGCAACCAAGTAGCCTACGCCCATTCCCAAACCGTCTATGATGGAATCCATTACGCTGTTTTTTGAAGCAAATGCTTCAGCTCGGGCAAGAATTATACAGTTAACTACTATCAGCGGTATAAATACGCCTAATGCTTTATATAACTCGAATGTATATGCATGCATCAATAAATCAATTATAGTTGTAAAAGCTGCAATTACTATTATAAATGCAGGAATACGAACTTCATCGGGTATAAATTTACGAAGTGCCGATATAACTATATTTGACCCTGTCAAAACCGCTATTACCGCTACTCCCATTCCTATTCCGTTCATAAGGGATGTAGTGATAGCCAAGGTTGCGCACATACCAACCTGTTGAACCAAAATAGGATTTTCCGTCGTTACACCATTTTTAAATATTTTTAATTTATTCATGAGATCCTCCTATTTCACATATTCCGCATAAACAGCTATCGCATTGTTTATGGCACTTAAAAATGATTTAGAAGAATACGTAGCACCTGAAATAGCATCAAAATCACTTTCAGAAATTTCACCGCTTGCATCCTTGCCAACAAACTGAGCTCTAAATCCGGGGGTTGTTACCCTTGAACCCAAACCTTCGGTTTCCGAGTGAGAAAGAACGCTTGTTCCCGTTATTTTCCCATCCGGGGAGAAACCTACATATATTTCTATATCTCCGTTAAAGCCTTTTATAGTGCTTAATGTTCTGACAACTTTACCCAGTACGTTGCCTGAAGCGTCAACTGCCGTAAGAAGGTTTACGAATTGTTTGTTTTCGGCTTTCATTGTTTCTACAAAGTCAGCATCTTCTTCTTTAAATAATACCGAGCCGGGCATAACAGCTTCCAATACAGCCGGATCCATGCTTGCCATGGCTTCATTTTGAGCAATTAAATCCTTCGTTGTATCGTTAAGCCATGCCAAAACGCCTGCCGAAACGGCACCGATTAATAACAATACGCCGGCAAGTCTTACAAAACTATTTTTCATTCTTTTTACCTCCTGTCGCTACTCCGAATACGTGAGGTCTAACAAATTTATCAATCATAGGGGTCAAAATATTCATCAGTAATATTGAATAAGAAACTCCTTCAGGGTATCCTCCCATTTTCCTGATAAACATTGTCAGTATACCTGCCCCCACCGCATATATTACTTTTCCCTTATCGGTAACAGGGCTTGTGGCATAGTCGGTAGCCATGAAAAATGCTCCCAACATCAAGCCTCCGCCTAAGATGTGGTATGGCAAATTTCCTGCATCGAAAACCAATGCCAGAGCTGCAACCGTACCAATATAAAATACCGGTATTATCCATTTTATTGTTCCGGTGTAAATCAAATATATTCCGCCTGCTAACAAAAGTATGGTCGAAGTTTCACCTATAACACCCGGTATATTACCTATTACCATATCCCAAATCGAGGGCAGTTGTCCGGATGCCGCACCCTTTATAATTGAAAGGGGTGTTGCGGAAGCAACCGCATCAATCGCCGGGTCTATAAATCCTCCTGACAGGTGATGGGGCCATGATGCCATTAAGAATGCTCTTGCTCCCAAAGCGGGATTTAAAAAGTTAAACCCTATTCCACCATAAACCTGTTTTACTATTCCAATTGCAAATGCCGATCCTACAACGGCTATCCACCATGGTGCTTCTGCAGGAAGATTAAATGCCAAGAGTATTCCGGTGACAACCGCACTTAAATCAGTAACGGTTACAGGTCTGTTCATAAACTTTTGACAAAGATATTCGGTAACAACTGCCGATGCAACGGAAGCTAACACTAATATCATTGCTTTATTCCCAAAATAATATATACTTGCAGCCAATGCCGGAGTCAGCGCTATTATTACATCCAGCATTAGCTTTTGTGTTGTTTCATCGGATCTAATATGAGGCGACGATGAACCAATCAGTTTAATTTCCATCTATATTTCCTCCTATTTAGCCTTTTTGCGTCTGGTTAAAATTTCTTTTTTTGCGACGCTTATGGATTCTTTCAGCGGTCTTTTTGCAGGACAAACATAAGAACATGCGCCGCATTCGATACAATCGGTTGCATGATATTCATCTGCACCGTCAAAGTTTCTCAACAAAGAAAATCTGCTGATTTTATAAGGCATGAGGTTAACAGGACATGCATCAACACATTTGCCGCATAAAATACAGTTTGACGGTTCAGGAACTTCTGCTTCTTTTTTATTCAAAACCAGTATTCCCGATGTTCCTTTTATAACCGGAACTTCGTCCGTATATTGTGCAATACCCATCATTGGTCCGCCACTGATTATTTTTCCCGGCTCTTCCTTGTAACCGCCGCACATATCAATACAATCCTTAAAGAGAGTTCCCAGTCTCACTAATAGGTTTTTAGGTGTTTCCACGGCACTCCCTGTTACTGTAACAACTCTTTGTACGCAGGGCATGCCGGTTTTAATTGCATTGCCTATTGTTGCAACGGTTCCAACATTTTCAACCACACATGCTACTTCCATGGGAAGTCCGCCCGATGGTACAACTCTTCCGGTTACTGCGTTTATCAGTCTTTTTTCATCTCCCTGAGGATATTTAGCCTTTAGTGATACTACTTCAATGCCTTCTTCGTTGCCGACAACTTCCACCAGTGTCTTAATTGCATCAGGTTTATTGTCCTCAATGCAAATATAGGCTTTGCCTGCCCCCAATGCTTTTTTAATTGCTTTTGTCCCAAGCAGAACCAGTTCTGGCATTTCCAACATAATTCTGTGGTCTGCCGTCAAATACGGCTCGCATTCGGATCCGTTGACAAGCAATGTGTCAATGGGCTTGTCAGGCGGAGGACTCAGCTTAACATGGGTTGGGAAAGTTGCTCCTCCCATTCCTGCCATACCTGCTTCTCTTATTATAGAAAGGATATCTTCCCTGGACAGGTTTTCCAAGTCGCCTTTTGGCTGAACAGATTCATGAACATCATATTTACCGTCATTTTCTATAATAATGCAATTAACCTTTGTCCCGCCCGGCACCGGTCTCTGCTCAATCTTCTTTACAGTTCCCGATACGCTTGAATGAACAGGCACTGAAACAAAGGCTTTTGAGTCGCCGATTTTTTGCCCGACTTTTACAGTCTCTCCTACAGCTACCAAAGGATCGCATGGAGCCCCTATGTGTTGTGATAGTGGAATTACAACAAGTTCCGGAGCCGGTGCTTCTTCTATAGGCACATTCTGAGTAAGAGCTTTACTGTGAGGGGGATGGACTCCACCCTTAAATGTGAACAATTTTGTGCTCATTTAACCACCTCGTAAAAATATTAAAAATAAATTATAAAAAATGCTATAATCTCAAACATTAAGATTATAACAGATTGTTTTCGACTTTTAAACACCTTTTTTATTATTTTTGAATTTTAGCATTTTTTATCTAATAAAGCAAGGACATTATTAAACAACTTATTGCTTAATTATAAAGCTTTTATGTTTTCATTGATATATTCCTTTATCCACAATAAAACATTTATGTCATAAATATCCATCCCCTCAAGCATTTCCTTTACTTCTCTCGTATCAAAAATAAATTCTCCCCTATCTGTCTTATGGGTATAAATAAGATCAAAATTATAACCTGAGTTTATGATTGTCATAATCGTCTCCCCCATGTTGCCCAGTGGGGCCCTGTCAATATTATCTCTTTCAAAGCAACATAAAACCTTAGTTCCTTTACCCAACTCAGACTCTATTTTTAAATAACCGCCGCACCTTAGAGGGTGCGTCTTAGGGA
>DCDC01000170.1 GCA_002316225.1 Firmicutes bacterium UBA1065
CATATGTTTGACAAACCTACACGATTAATTTCCCGTTTTTTATGGAATAGTAGGCTGCCTGGCCAAGAGATATTTGTGTTTTTCCGCTTGAAATCTCTCCCAGCAAGGCTCCTATCCTTTCTAAGTTTTCCTTTTCCACTATAAGCTTAAACAGGACCTGGTCCTCATAGACCTTATCCGTGACAATGAAATTATTTTTTAAGAGTTCATTTTCCATCTTCCCCAACAAGGTGTAGTCTATCTTGAATGATACATCATAAAACATAACCTTGTCTACTATTATTCCGCTCTCAAGAGCAATCTTACAGCCCTTTGTATAAGCTCTTACCAAACCTCCCGCTCCCAGGAGGACTCCGCCGAAATATCTGGTCACCACTACCGCTACATTTTTTAAGTTTTCCTGCATAATGACATTTAAAACCGGCATGCCTGCGGTTCCCGAAGGTTCTCCGTCATCGGAAAATCTTTGTATGTTTGAATTCTCTCCTATGACATAGGCATACACGTTGTGGGTTGCATCCTTGAATTCCTTCTTTATTTTATCTATAAAATCCAAGGCTTCTTCTTCTGTTTCAACGGGGCATGCGGTTCCAATGAATCTTGACTTGTTAATGATTATTTCATCTCTTCCAAATTTATGAATGGATTTGTAATTACCCATTGTTTTCTCCCATGTAACAAAGGTATTCTTCCTTTTCGCTGTCATACAGCAAAACCCTCAATGAAACTCCGTCTTCATCGAATTTAACATTTTGGGTCTTTCTGTTTTCAAACAGCCAATAATAAGTTTTTAACCTATCATTGGGAATTTTAAGCTTGTAAAAGTTTTTTGGCCCGTAAAGCTTCCTGTCCACCTCTTCCAAGAGAACATCGATGTTGTATTTATATTTTGCTGAGATATAAATAATTCCATTGTTAATAAGAGATGTTTTATCGTTTAAAACCTTATCAACCTTATTGTAAACGGTCAAAACGGGAATATCGCTGCCGGTAATCTTTTCGATGAGCCGGCTTGTTGTTTCCTTATGAACCGTAAGGTTTTCATCATTTATGTCAATAAGATGAATGATCAGGTCGGCATACTTGATTTCTTCCAGGGTTCCTTTGAAGGCCTCGACAATTTGTGTGGGAAGCTTTTTAATAAACCCTACCGTATCGGAAAAAATTGCCCTTCTTCCCCCAGGCAGCTTCACCCTCCTAAGCTCTGTATCGAGGGTTGCAAAAAGCATGTCATGGGCAAAAACCTTCTTGCTTTCTCCATCTTCCTTGTATTCATTATCCACCAGGGCATTCAACAATGTTGATTTTCCTGCATTGGTATACCCCACTATAGATACTATGGGGACCTGGTCCTTCATCCTTTTCTTCCTTTTAGTTTCCCTTACCCTTTCCAATGCCTCCAACTGCTTTTGGATGTCGGTGATCCTTTCTTTTATCCTTCTCCTGTCTGTTTCCAGCTTTTGTTCCCCGGGACCCCTGGTGCCTATTCCTCCTCCTAAACGGGACAAATTTTTATTGCCCCCTATAAGCCTGGGGAGGCTGTACTTTAACTGGGCCAGTTCAACTTGAAGCTGGCCTTCCTTGGTCAAGGCTCTTTTTGCAAATATGTCCAGTATAAGATCAGTCCTGTCAATTACTTTTGCTCCCGTAATTTCCTCTATGTTTCGTATTTGTGAGCCGCTTAACTCATCATTGAAAACTATCGTATCTATATCTAATTCTTTTATATAATTGGCAATCTCTTCAATTTTCCCCTTGCCAGCATAAAATCTTTTGTCGATGCTTGGCTTGTTCTGAATGATGCTTGAAACTACTTCACCCCCGGCTGTTTCAACCAATAGGCCAAGCTCCTCCATGTCGTTTTCTTCCTGGTCGGGCAGCTGGACTGCAACCAATAAACATCTTTCTTTTTCCATCTATCCTCCGAACTCTTTAATCCTTCAAATCTACAATTCAGGACAATAATACTATAACATCGTAAATGTCTTTTGGCAATGAGTCTTTATTAATATAACAAGTTATATAGAAATAAATCTTAAAATTTCATAAATTTTCTTATGGGCCTTTAAAAATATTGATTTCATGCCTTCCCTATTATATAATTAATAAGATAATAAAATCTTTGACAATATTTGTGGTAATTGTGGAATACTAACTAAAGCAAACCCGGAGGTTTATTTATGTCCAAAGGAAAAAAAGATCCTGAAATAAACGAAAACAATTCAGAGGTTAAAAATAAAAATAATAAGAAAAAAAGAATGTCAAAAAAGAAAAGAAAAGTCATTATAAGAGTGAGTCTTTTAGTTATTCTTGCTGCCATCATAATAGCCGGAGGAGCCGTTTTCGGAATGGTGATGGGGATAATAAAAAGCGCTCCCAAAATAGATGCCACCAATGTTTTAAGCACCCTGACCGAAAGCTCGGTAATCGTGGACGAAAACGGAAATATCATAGAGCAGATACATGATCCAAACGAAAACAGGGAAATAGTACCCTTGAGTCAAATACCTGAACATTTGCAGAATGCATTCATTGCCATAGAGGATCATCGTTTTAAAGACCATTTCGGCATAGATATTAAACGTATTATTGGTGCCATTTTGAACAATTTCAGGGCAGGGGACCCTATGGCCCAGGGAGCCAGCACCATTACCCAGCAGCTGGTTAAAAACCTCTATCTGACCAACGAAAAATCCTGGGAACGTAAGATAAAGGAAATGTATCTGGCCATCCAGGTGGAAAGAGTTCTCTCAAAAGATCAAATACTTGAGAATTATCTCAATACCATACCCTTGGGGCAAAGTGCTTACGGGGTTCAGTCGGCTGCTTTTACATATTTTTCAAAGGATGTAAGCGAGCTTACCCTGGCGGAAAGTTCCCTCCTGGCCGGAGCTGCAAAAGGACCATCCTATGCTCCTTACAGCAGATATTCATTGGACAGCATCGATGATGTTCCCGAGGAAGACATAGTTGGATATGTCTTTATTGGGTCTGTCCAATATGCCTGTGTCTACAATCAAAATGCTGTTGACAGGCAGCATGACGTGTTAAAGAGAATGCTTGATTTGGGTTATATCAGTAAAGAAGAATATGACGCAGCCATAGGTGAAAATATGCGCCTGGCTTTAAATCCCGGGCAGAAAAAAATCGAAGGAATTTCATCGACACCCATGGATTATGTAAAAGAAAAAGTTATTGAAGATTTGATGAAATCCCAAAACTTAACCTACGAGGCAGCCGAGAATTATCTTTACAAGGGCGGTTTGACCATAACGACAACCATAGATGTAAATATTCAAAAATCCCTTGAGCAATCCTATGAGAATTTTCCGGTTTTATACTTAGGAGCCGAACCTTCAGGTGATAAGCCCATAGCCCAGGACTGGAGATATTTCAGGTGGGTGCGAGGCCAAGGAGACGGAATGCTTGACGCAGAATTAAATATCCTTAATGAAAACGGCCAGCACATATTTTTTGCAAAAGAAAACATTCTTGATGAAGAAAATAACCTCTACCTGAACCCGGATGAATATGAAATTGATGAAAGCGGAAATTTGATTGTCAACTCAAAGAAATTTGATATATATTCTTCAAATATAGATATTGTCGATGCTTATACGATTGATGATAAAATGAACTTCGTTGCTCACAACATAGGTGCTCTGAATGTGGGAAACAATTATGAAGTAATCGATAAGAAAGGCACCAAGGGAAGCTTCAAAATTCCAAAATCCTACCTGGATAAAAACCCGGGAATGTTTAATATTGGAAGCGAAGGTGTCTTAACAATACCTGAAGGTTATTTCTTCTATCAGGAAAAGGGCATTGTACAGCCCCAGTCAGCAGCCGTAATAATAGATTACAGGACAGGTAAAATCAAAGGAATAATCGGAGGAAGGCAGATTGAAGGCAGCAAGACCTTTAATCGTGCTACGGATGCAGCCAGACAGCCGGGTTCAACAATTAAACCCTTGTCCGTATACTTGGCTGCCCTTGATTTAGGGTATTCGGCCGCCTACCCCCTGGATGACCTGCCAAGGTACAATGAAAATGGTGACAGGTGGCCCAAGAACTGGTATGAACACAGGAATATAAAATATTGGGGCATACAGACCCTTAGAAAGTCAATTGAGCAATCCATAAACACAAACGCAGTTACCATGCTTGAAAAAATAGGCCTCGAAGCTGCAATGAACTCATTGACAAATCTGGGTCTTATAGATAAGAACAATCCGAACAATGACACCTTTGTATCCCCTCAGGAGAACCCTTATTACAATGATGTGAATCTGGCATCCCTTGGCCTGGGTGGTTTAACCAAAGGTTTTTCACCCCTGGCAATGACTGCCGCTTATGGTACCATAGCCAATGATGGTGTATATGTAGAGCCGATTATCTATACCAAGGTAGTTAATTCCAAGGGCGAAACCATCCTGGAAAAGATACCTGAAACCCATGTGGCGGTTAGTCCCGAAGTTGCATCATTGATGAAGGATATATTAAAAACAACGGTAACCCAGGGGCTTTCATACAGGGCAAGACTACCTAAGGAATTCGGAATAGATGTGGCAGGTAAAACAGGAACTACACAAGCAAACGGAGACTTCTGGTTTGTTGGTTTCACCCCCTACTACGTGGGAGGTATATGGGTTGGAAACGATAATGTTCAGATGAAGCTTTCAGGAGACAGCGGCAACAACGCAAGGCTCTGGAGCGCCATTATGACTCCCATACATGAAGGCCTTGAACCGGCAACCTTCACACGCCACCCAAACCTGATACCTATAAGTGTTTGTGCCCAATCCGGGAAACTTCCCGGGGATTTGTGCGCCCATGATCAGAGAGGGAGTCAGATTATAACGGAATATTTTGTACCGGGAACCCAGCCTACCGAAACCTGTGACGTTCATGTTAAGGCTGAAATATGCAATATCTCTCTCTTCCTGAAGTCTCCGAACTGCCCCGGCAATGTGGTCGAAGAGAGAGTATTCATAATCAGAGACCCCCTCTATGACCCTTATCAAAAAGAGGATAATTATGAGGCAATAAAACTGTATCACCAAATCCTGGAAGATAGTATTACTTTCTCCATGGAAGAACTTAAGCAAATATATGCCGGACAGATGACAACTGATGAAAACGGTAGAATAACCCATGTGTTGGGAATAGAAGTTCAAAACTTAAAACCTGAAGGTATGCTGACCGAAGATTATAAATATCAGGTGCCTACCAGAACCTGTTACCAGCATACTAAGTTGGATTACGACAGGTGGCTGAGAGAAGAGCATAACCAAAACGGCGATGACGATGATGCCCAAAGCGTGCTGGATGATATTGTCAACGGTATAATTGAAGAATTTGAAGCTATTGAAAGCGAGAATGATGAAAAACCGGATAATGGTGAAAGACAGATTGATGATATACTGGAATCAATAGAAAATTAAACCCTGAGTAAACTTGTCATCCTGACACTCCTTGTCATCCTGAGCGAAGCGAAGGATCTCTATGGGATTCTTAGGGCTGAAGCCCTCAGAATGACACTCCTTATCTTAAGAATGGCGGTTTGCAGGTATTCATAGAATTGACAAACAAAGAGTTCAGAATTCCAATTCTGAACTCTTATTATTTGTCTCCCCGAGGATTGAATATAACGGCAGCGATGTAACCAAATATCAAGGCTGCTGCTACTCCTGGAGCTGTTCTAATCACTCCTCCGCTTAAGGCCCCCATAAAACCTTTATTTGTTGCTTCCTCCATTGCCCCCTTGGCCAATGAATTTCCAAATCCCAGGAGGGGTACTGTGGCACCTGAATGGCCTATTTCGACCAGTTTATCATATAGACCGAAAAATCCCAAAATGCAGCCTGTAACAACCATGGCTACAAGGAGGTAAGCATTGTTTTTCTTAAAGGTATCTATGAAAATCTGACCAAGTAAGCAAATAAAGCCCCCAATTAAAAAACTCATCAAATAATTCATATTGCCTCCTAAACCTCAATCCCCAAGCAGTGGGCTATCCCCGGTATGCTTTCCCCCTGGAGATTTGCAGTAGGTGAATGAAGAGCTCCCGTGGCCGCAAACAGGAGATTCTTTATTTCTTGATTCAACAATTTTTTATATAAAAAG
>DCDC01000079.1 GCA_002316225.1 Firmicutes bacterium UBA1065
CCACATGCTCCATGCATGCGTATATTTCGTACTCTTCCATCATGGCTCACCTATATTTCATATACCTTGCTTGCCCTGTCCCTATATGTTAAATCAAGACATACGCCGGGATTTACATCAATTGCGTTTTCCATCAATATGGATTCCACGGTTTTGTAGGCAAGTTCCGGAAAATTGTTTTCTTTGCTTAAATGTCCAAGTAGGACTACTTCCGTCCCCTTTTTAATTACTTCCGCCAACAAGCGGCCTGCCGCTTCATTGGACATATGTCCGAATTCACCCAATACTCTTCTTTTAAGAGGCCAGGGATAGGGACCTATTATCACCATATCTTCATCATGGTTGGATTCAACCAGCAGCAAATCCGAATCAATGATGCTGGTGAGAATTGTTCCGTTATAACAGCCGGTATCTGTAACCAAGCTTATTTTTTTGTTTTTGTAAAATATATTAAAACCTACCGGATGTACTGCATCATGGGATATGTTGAATGGTTTTACGGTCAAATCTCCAATCTGGGTATAGTCATCCAGGATTTTTATATTGTGGGATTTAATATCTCCAATGCAGGGGCTCATGGCTTCCCACGTTTTCTCATTGGCGTAGATGGGAATGTTTAAACGCCTTGACATTATGCCTGCACCCTGAATATGGTCAATATGTTCATGTGTTATGAATATGGCATCTATTTTATTGGGGTCCTCTCCGATCTTTGCAATTTCCTGTTGAATTCTTTTCCCGCTCAAGCCTGCATCGACAAGAATAGTTGCGTTTTGGGTTTTTATGTATTGGCAGTTTCCACTGCTCCCACTGTATAATGAACAAAATTTAAGCTTCATTCGTCCTCCCTAATTACATGAACATATAATCAGTCAATTCATACTATCATAAAAGATTTGGTTTGACAAATGATTTCTGATTTTTGTCGCCACCTGAACCTGTTCCGACCAATGTGTTTTATAAGTTCTAATAGGATACCATTTGCATATTATTAATAATGTACAGGTACACAGGTGAGGGTTAGTATGGTCGTTAAAATTAAATGGAAATCTTTGTTGATAATTTTTGCTCTAATATTTTTTTTGGGGGCAATTTATACATTCATTAATCGAGCCCATTTTGTTTCCGCAGACGAAAAAAAAGATTTTATCAAGTGGGTGGATTTCAGGGTTTCCTACGAGGCCATGGATAAAGCTTTAAGGGCTGATATTGACAGTATTGATGAAGAAGTCAAATTGGACTGGATTGAAATATTGGCATACCTGGGAACCAGGTACGGGGGAGATTTTTATTCAAGGTATAAGGCAAAAGACATGGATAAACTGATAAACAGGCTAAAGAGCGGTGAAAGTATCGAAAGCATGACCAAGGACCTGGCTCATTACGATTACTACTACGAGGCATACAAGGCTGTCCTGGAAGGTTTTGTAGGTCCCTTTGAAATACAGGTTAAGGATGAGAATACGGGAGAACTGGTCTGGGTTAAAAAGTACGGATTAAAAGCCTTTTCACCAATTGCTGCAGGATATCATTACGGACATTATGATGATTTTGGCAATTCCCGCAATTACGGTTTCAGGAGGGTGCATTTGGGAAATGACCTGGTGGGCTCCATAGGCACTCCGATTATTGCCGTTGAGTCCGGCAGAATCGAGGCCTTGGGCTGGAACCAATACGGGGGTTGGCGAATAGGAATACGAAGCCTGGATAATAAAAGGTATTACTATTATGCCCACCTGCGCAAGGACCACCCCTATGTAAAGACCCTCAAGGAAGGAGATATTGTATTAGCCGGAGATGTGATCGGATATTTGGGGATGACCGGATATTCAAGAAAAGAAAATGTCAACAATATAAGAACTCCCCACCTGCACTTCGGGATGCAGCTGATATTTGACGAGTCTCAAAAGGAAGCCTTGGCGGAAATTTGGATTGATGTATATAGAATTGTAAAGCTTCTCAACAGAAACAGGTCTCCTGTCAGATATAACAAGGAGACAAAGGAATTTGAGAGAATTTATGACATAAGGTTTCACAATATTGAAAGAAGTAAAACAGAATAAAAAAATTGTCATCCTGAGCAAAGCGAAGGATCTCAAGAGATCCTTCGGGCTAAAGCCCTCAGGATGACACTATGGGATATTCATAGCAATGACACTTCGTGAGTTAATGAGATCCTTCGCTTCGCTCAGGATGACAAAGCATGAAGGATCTAACGAGATTCTTCACTGCGCTCAGAATGACAACTTATATGAACTAAGATACATATTTTTTTATTATATTGTACATCATAACGGCTGTTTCTGCCCTGGTAAGGTACTCATCAGGGCAAAAGGTCTTTATGCTTTTTCCGGATACTATGCCGTTTACATAAGCTTTCTTAACTGCTGAAATTTCATCTTCCGGAAGGTCTTCCAGGTCGGAAAATATGAGTTTAATATCCACCTGGTCATACTTATCGCTGGCTGCCAGGATGTCATCAATCAACATGGCAGCCTTTTTTCGCTCCAATTTTTCAAGGGGATGAACATCTTCCAATAATCCTCTCTCATAGATATCCTTCATATAATCCAGGGCCCAGGAATGAACATTTGTGAAATCATAAAACAAAATTTTTTTACCTGTTTGGATTTTACTAAGCTGTTTGATACTTTCCGTATAATTCAAAGTCCTGCTCAGGAAAATACAAAATTCTTCAAAGGTCACCGGTTTATCGGGATTAAACATGGCTGCCCCGCATACTATCCCCTTTCCATACAGGTCCATTATGGTTTTCCTTGCCCAGTGAAAAGCTATATCCTCATATATGTATTTGCCGTATTGGGTATCACCGGTACGTACAAGCCAGTTTCTTTCTAACCAGCCTTCTTTTCCATCACCCGTGCATACCTTATACCAATAGAAACCGTTCATTAATACAGGCCCTTCCGTAATTGTTCCTAATTGGGCACGGCCCAGCTGATATACATAATTTCCTGCAGGAGCATCTCTTAAATAATAGGTCCCCCTGATGCCGTCAGTTATTACGTAATCTCCTTTTTCATAGAGTATGATGTTGCCGCTTGAAAAATTAGCGGGAGTCGGAACTCTTAATGACCTGCTTGGTTTGCCTTCCCTGGGAAGATATGAAAAATCTATATTATGTATTTTTTTTCCGTATTCTTTTTCTATTACATCATAAACAAGCTGCTGGTAGGTATATTTCTTGGCATATGGCGAAACCGGATTGTTGGACACTGTCCACCCGTTATATGCCCACAAGGCAAAATACCAGTTTTCCAAAATGTTAGGATCCATATTTCCCACGCTTGAAACCTGGTTGGTTGAGCTCATGGTCCATTTGCTGAGGAGCACATCGGCACCGGCTTCTATATTGTAGAGGATGTCATGCTTAAGCCTGTAGTTGTCATAGCCTCCGTACACATTGTTTATCTGCATAAGTCCTATGCTTGTTCCACAGATTTTAGGGCTTCCGTCACTGTTAAAATGTTTATAGACAGATTCAACCCTGGCTATTCCTTTTAAAAGTATTGCAGGTATGCCTCTTTTCATGGCAACCTGGTCTATCATCCCTTCAATTTCATACCTTGGAGGGTTCACTCCTGCATATGCTTTTATATTAAGTATCAATAAAAGAATTATAATCATCAAAATCTTTCGGCTTGTGGTTTTCAATATTTACACCTCTTTATTTGTGAAACTAAACATTCCTGCTTGATAATGTAAATATTCCCATATTATTGAAAAATATACCTTCTTTTTTCCTGTATACAAGTCACATGCATGTATAAAAATCAAAAAGGACAGTACTTTACAGAAAGTACTGCCCATAGGTTACTGACAATCCACTATATGTCATCATGAGTATCAGCGAAGAATGTCATGAAATTCTAAAGAATGAGATTCTTCACATGGTTCAGAATTATCACGTGTTATCCACACCATGATAAACGAATTCTATTTGTCATCTTGAGCGAAGCGAAGGATCTCAAGAGATCCTTCGGGCTAA
>DCDC01000134.1 GCA_002316225.1 Firmicutes bacterium UBA1065
GATGCAGCTGAAGCAAAGTTTTTAGAAGATCAAGAAGAAGTGGAAACAAATGTCCTGGCCTTATATGGAAACGGTTCCGGTAAACCTGATAAAAAAATCAAACAGAGCAATATGGCAGCAGAAAAGTATGTTACTAAATACACCTGTGAAAACCTGGAATCTGTATCCGATACATATTGGGATTTGGTAGATTATTTAATGTTTAAATACTTTTTCAGAACCGGCAAAAGCATTCCAATAACTGCTCCGGTTGTACAAACTTTTATTAAATAGTTTAACTTATTTTATGAACTCCACAACCCCCTAATTTTTAGGGGGTTCAGGTTACTGATAAACCCTCTTATGTCATGCTGAGCGTAAGCGAAGGATCTCATCATTATTGGAAACATGAGATTCTTCAGGCTTCGCTTTCAGAATGACAATATATTTTATGCTTTGTCAACAGTCTGAACCCCTTAATTTTTAGGGGGTTTTATTTTTTTAGCAAAATATTAATTCCGTGTGTTTTAATTTTATAGGTGATAGATATTTTTTATATATCAGAAAAATAAGAATAGGTATACAAATTGGTGGAAAGATAAGATTAAATAAGTTTAATAGGAAGGTACAAAAATGGACAATAAAACAGACCTTATTAATTCCCTCAATGATCTGTTGCAAGGCGAGTATATGGCAATAGAGAGTTTCAATAATTTTATTAACAGGCTAAAAGACAAGGAAACTAAAACAATATTTCAAGATATTCAAAAACAACACAGGAAGAATGCAGAGATATTAGCAAACTACATCCAAAACATAGGTGGAAGGCCGGACGAAAATTTAGGTATAAAAGGAAAGATGGGCGATATCATGCTTAATATGGAATTAGGCTCAAGCTTGGATCATGAAGTAATCAGCAAGGCCATTGAGGGTGAAACAAAAGGCGTAAACATGGCAGAAAAAGTCTTAAGAGGCAACTTGGACAATGAATCAAGAAATGTTGCAGGCCAAATACTGCAAAATGACAGAGAGTCAATAAAAAAATTGGAGGGGCTGAGATAATTATAGTCAAATCTGAATTTTACAATACAACTACTGAATTTTGATGATTGTTAAAAAAATACTTTATGCTAAAATGTTAGAAAAATGCTTATTTGTAGGAGGGCAAAAATGAAAAAAGCATTGTTGATAGTGCTGGTATTAGTGTTATCACTAAATCTTGCAGGATGCCAACAAACTTCAACAGGTACGGATTCGGGACAAGTTGATTCGAATAAACCTGAAACGACCGAAAAACAAGTTTTGACATCTAGTGCACAGGGATTTGCAGGTGATGTTGAAGTTACTTTAACAATAGAAAATGGAAAATTAACTTCAGTGACTGCAAAAGGAGATAAGGAAACACCGGAAATTGGCGGTAAAGCATTAGAAATTTTACCTGCCCGAATGGTTGAAACAAACTCAGCGGAAGTCGATGTTATGTCCGGTGCTACATATACCTCAGAGGCTATAATTGAAGCAGCCAAAAAAGCTTTAAGTGATGCTAATATTACACTTGAAAAAACAGAACCGGAAAAAAAGGCTCTTAAATTTACACCCGGAACCTATGTGGGCGAAGCTTATGGAAAATGGGACCAGTATAGCAAGGAAGGGTTCAGATTCGGAACTCCAAATCCGGTTACGCCTATGAAGGCCACCGTTGTTGTTGACAGCGATAGGATTGTTTCAATAGACATCAGTAACATATCGGAAACCCCTGGGTTCTATGAACCTGTAATCAACTACATGGTACCGGATATCATAAAATATCAGACATTGGGTGTAGATGCGGTAAGCGGCTGCACACTTACCAGCAAAGGAGTTATACAAGCAGTAGAAAATGCTCTTGTACAAGCCGGAGCTAATAAAGCCGACCTGTACACTCCTGTAGAAAAGAGCAAGGAAACAGAAGAATATCATACGGATATTGTTGTCGTTGGAGCAGGCGGAAGCGGAAGTGTAGCTGCATTAACAGCCAGCGAAGCAGGAGCTAAGGTTATCGTTGTTGAAAAAACCGGCAAGACGGGCGGAATGAGTGTATTGTCAACCGGTTTTATCGCACCCGGATCTAAGGCTCAAAAAGATAACGGTTCAACTGTAACGGCAAAAGATTTATTTGATGAATTTGTTAACTATAATTATGGAACTGCAAATAACCTCCTGGTAAAAACAATACTGGATAAAGCCGGAGAAACAGCTGACTGGTTGGTTGAACATGGATACCAGGTTAAACCCAGTCCGAATGGAGTAACCCTGGATACAGGAAAGGGCCAGGACAAGATTGACAACCTTTATAATAATTACTTCCTCAAATCAAAGGATAATATCCTTTTGTTAAGAACAAAAGCAGACAAGCTCCTGTTTGATGAAAATAAAAAAGTCATTGGGGTACATGCCGTAAAACAAGACGGGACCGAGGTAAACATTTATGCAGATGCGGTAATCTTAGCAACAGGCGGATTCGGAGGCAATAAGGAAATGCTGAGGCAATATACGGGTTCAGACAGATACTGGTTATCCGGACTTGAAGCTTCCAGCGGGGATGGAATTAATATGGCCTTATCTGCCGGAGCAGATTTGTCTACCGAATTAGTTCCTCATATTACAGAATTTGCAGCAAATGCTGACGTAAACTATAACGATTATTACTTCAAATACTTAAATTATGCTGGCTTGCTGCAATTGGATACAAACGGCCACCGATTTATGAATGAAGAATGGTGCTTGACTCAGCCATTGGCCAAGGGTGCCTCATCCATAAGAACAGTGGGTTCATTCTGGGTAATATTTGACCAAAATACTTATGACATAATTAAGGAAAAAGGCCTGTCAGGATTATTCACGGAAGAACAAACAGAGTACCTTAAAAAAGCCCATAACTGGCGTGCAAGAGCCTTGGATCCCTTCGGAGACTCAATGGAATATGAATTTAACCGTGCCAAGGAAGCAGGAGCTGCATGCAGCGCCGACACATTAGAGGAATTAGGCAGACTAGCCGGATTTAACGTTGAAGAATACATGGAGCAAATGAACAGGTACTTATCCTATATTGAAAATGGTGTTGATGAAGAATTTAATAAGGACCCGATGTTTTTGATACCTATAGATAAGGCCCCGTATTATGCCGTAAGAATGGAACCTGCAATTTTCGGCACCTTAGGCGGAATTCGTATTGATGAAAAAATGCGTGTTTTAAATGAAGATTTGAAACCTATCGACGGTCTGTACGCTGCAGGCCAGGATGCAGGAGGAATGTACGGATATCCTTATTACGAAACCCCGGGTACTACCCAGGGATATGCATATAATTCCGGCAGAATTGCAGGGGAACAAGCAACAACCTATATTAAAAATAAGTAAATTTTAAAGGGTTCCTTGATGGAACCCTATTTTTTATGTATAATATGGCAGGAGGATGTTGACATGAGTATTACTATATCATATGACCAATATGAAGCTATCAGATCTTATGCAAGAAGCAATATGTTAAACCTTATTGCCACAGGTTCTCCCGCATCTTCCGTATATCGGGGGCAAGAAAGAACCGGAATTATAATAACAGACAAGCCGGCTCATTTTTGTTTGTTTGTAACGGGAAAGGATGAGTCATTTCTTTATTCTGTCGGTAAGTGCAAGGATGACAATGTCAGCATCTTCAACCGAATCTGTTCGGATTTAATGAATTTAAAAAGTGCTTCAGGTTATAAGCTGGAGCCTTTTTATCATAACGTTACTAAGCAAGTAATAATATTGATTAATATACCTGATGATGATAATGAAAAAAGACGAAAGAAACTGTTATATGATCTTAACGATATAGTCAACAATGCATACCAGGTACAGCTAAAAGAATTATTTGCCGACAACCATATTATTTCAGCCGTAACGGAAGACTTTTATGATTTTGGTTTCGATGTCAGAAAAAGCTTTGATTTAGCTGTTAAATACGTAAATGATTATTCATTTTTCTTAAAAGAACATCTTGTCATAGATAATACTCTTATGTCATCAACACATGTTAAATTAGAAGAATATTCAATTGATATACAAGTTTCTGCTTTGAAAGAATCCGTAACAAACAAAAAATTGGACAATATTGAAATTACATTAAACAGATTGTTTATTGAAATGATTAAACCTACATTTTCAATTGGAATTTGCAATTATGCAATTAATTTATTAAATAATTTAATAAGTAGTTATAGTTCTATGCTTAAATCCGATATAAACCATATAAGAATTGATGATTTTCTCTTTATTGAAGATTTAAAAGAGGAAGCGGAAAACATATTCAAAAATATCAGTATTAACTTATACAAGAAAAACCTAAAAATAAGTCATGAAATCAATAAAACAAAAAAATATATCGAAAATCATTTCCAGGAACAGCTTACTATTGAAGACATTGCTGATTTTATAGGGTTTAACAAGAATTACTTATGTACAAAATTTAAAAATGAAATGGGAATATCAATTCACCAATACCTTGTTTCATATAGAATTGAACATGCAAAACACCTTTTAATAAATACTGATTATTCCATAGAATATATAGCGTTTTGTTCCGGTTTTTATAATGTTATTTATTTTAGAACCATATTTAAAAAAAATACCGGTTTAACGCCTTCCATATTTCGTGATTATTACTCAGGTAAGAAAAGTTAGTACAGATGAATACAATAAATACAACCCAAAACAGGAGGAATGGATGGAAACGAATCATATAAAGGATAGCAACCACAGCTGTGGCAGTGCGGAAACGAAAGACCGCGAGCATTTTACGGACTGCATGGTCTGCGGGTCAGAGCTTGTTTACAGTGAAAAATCATCTCTGCAGACCTGTTATATTTGCGGCAAAAAGAGTATGACAAACGTCTTATGTTCCAAGGGCCACTATATTTGTGACGGGTGCCATTCTTATAGCTCATACGCACCCATTTATGCCTATCTAAGAGAAAGCCTCGAGAAAGATCCTATAAAATTGTTTGAAGATGTAATCCGCATGCCCAAGGTTCACATGCACGGACCCGAGCATCATTTTATAATACCCCTTGTCCTGCTGACTGCATTCAGAAACTGCGGAGGAAAACTCAATTATGACTCTTCCATGCTTGAAGCATATAAAAGGGCCAGCCAGGCGCCTGGTGGTATCTGCGGAAATTGGGGTGTTTGCGGAGCTGCAGCAGGAGCCGGCATATATGCTTCGATAATTCTTGGTTCAAACCCCCTGAATAAAGAGGTATGGCCTGTTCCACAGAAGCTTGCTTCGGATATATTAGCCCGCCTTTCGGGCATTGGAGGACCCCGCTGCTGCAAACGAACAGGAAGGGTTGCTATACAAATGGCAGCCAAGTTCACAAGTCAGCTTTGCGGTGTAGAAATAAAAACAGGACATGCCTCCTGTGGCTATTTTTTACGTAACCGTGAATGCATAAAAGAAGACTGCCCCTATTATCCGTAAATAAATAAAGCACCCGGATGGGTGCTTAATATATGGGTTTGAAAATTCTTATGAGATCCATCGCTGCGCTCAGGATGACAGGATAACGCTCAGGATGACAAGTATAATGCTTGATGACATTCTTTCAATTAACTAAGCAATTTTGTAAGTTCTTCTCTGCCTTCCAGGAGGATTTCTTTCATAAATTCCCGGGCTGATTTTTTGTCTTTGTTCTTTATTGCTTCATATAGCTTTTCATGGGCGGCTAATGATTGGGCAAAGTAGTCGCTTTCCTGAAAATATAACCTTATCAGGTTTTTGCAAACCGGCTCGAAGGATTTAAAAATCATACCGTAAACGATATTACCGGAGGCTATGGTAACCTGGTGGTGGAATTTATAATTGAATTCAACAAAGGATTCCACAGCATTCATGTTTTCTTTTACATCAAGTATGAGCTTTTCCAAAGCTTCCAGGTCTTCGTCAGTTCTGTTGGTTGCCGCTAAACCGGCACATTCCAGTTCTATTAAAAGCCGGGTATCCATTAAGCTCTCAAAGAGTTTCAGGCTCATCTTACCCTCATTGTAGTTCATAATGGATGAAAGAATAAGGGGGGTTCCCTCCTTTTTATAGTCCACGATGAGAGTACCTTTTCTGGGAACAATCTCTACAAAACCCTTGGATTCCAGCTCTAAAATACCGGAATTCACCACGCTGCGGCTTATCCCCATGAGGGATGCCATTTCCCTTTCCGGCGGAAGCCTGTCCCCCGGCTTAAGCTGACCTGATATAATCTTTGCTTCAATTTCTTTAACAAACAGTTCTTTTAAGCTTTCCGACTTGAGCCTCTTATAGTTGGTATTCAAATTAAGCCTCCGGTTTTATGAAATTCTTTTTATATATTATAATGTCATAATATAACTGTCAAGTGAAGATGACTGCTGCCTGAGATTCTTCGGGCTGAAGCCCTCAGAATGACACTATTTAAGCCTCCCTCGGCACTATCATTTCCAGGTCGCTTACAGGAAAAGTTGAACAGGGGTGAATGTAGCCAAACTGAATGTCAGCCATCCTCCTGCCGTCAACATCCTTGGGTATGTATACATTACCGTCGATCAAAAGGGACCTGCAGAGACCGCAAGCACCGCTCCTGCAGCCGGAAGGCGGGCAGAGGCCGGCTCTTTCCAGGGCAACCAGCAGGGATTCTGTTGCTTTGGCAGGTATTGTTGCTGAATCATCACCAATATGAACCTTGACCTGGAAGCTTTTTTCGGATGCTTCTTGGGGGAATCCCTCATATTTATCGATATCCTTGATTTCTCCGAAGACTTCCCTGCGGATGTATTTTCTTTCTATATTTAATTTTGCCAGTTCCTTATCGATAAACTTGTATAAACCCTGGGGACCGCATATGAAGAAAGATTTCTTCTCAACATCCGTATATTTTCTTATAAGGTCCGAAGTGATAAATCCTTTTTCAAAACCTTCAAGCTCCTCCTCGGCAAGGACATAGACGATTTTAAATTTGCCCCCTGAATTTTTCTCAAGCTCACTGAATTCATTGTAGAAAATTATATCTTCTTTTTTGTTGCATCCGTAAAATAATAGGAGCTCAATATCAAGAAGGCCTTCCATAATACTTCTTGCTAAAGATCTGAAGGGTGTAATACCGCAGCCCCCGGCTATTCCGATTATTTTCCCGGAATCTCTTAAATTATCATAACAGAAGTGTCCTTCCGGACCGCTTGAGATTACTTTGGTTCCCTTATCCCAATTAGCCCAAATGTATCGGGATACGAATCCCCCTTCATCCTTTTTAACAGTTATATCATAATAACCCTTTAAGGCTTCATTGGGAGAAGAGGATATGGAGTAGGGCCTTTTTACGGTAGACCCGTTAATTTTAAATGAAAAAGCCAGGTATTGACCGGGTCTGAAGAAGGCTAACTCATTGGTTTCGGATTCTTCATCCGGAACTAATCTATAGGTTTTAGCCGATGGAGTTTCAAATGTTACATCCTCAATGACAAAGTGTTGAGTTTTGGGATGAAGCCTTTGAGATAGAACATTTACGGGAGGTGTGGCTTCGATTAAATCAGCAGCAGCACTGTTGATTATCTTTTTTCTGGTTGGCACCAAGTTTTTGAA
>DCDC01000130.1 GCA_002316225.1 Firmicutes bacterium UBA1065
AGCGAGTTTGCAAGCTGTAGGATTTTTAGCCGGAATGAGCTTTAGAATTATTCGTGTCCGAAACCGTGAGCGGATATTTTTATTATTTTTATTTATTTTAATCAAACTTCAGAAGATTAAGGCCTACTTCTTGATTAAATTTCCTATCTACCTGGCCGTCAACGACAAATATAAACATTTCGCAGGTGGCGCCGACTACAGCCCTGTTTAAATGACCTCCGACTACCTTGTTTTCCTTGTCTCCGGCACTCATGTGGATGTGGTTGTATAGTTTTCCGTCCATTGTGGAGACGCTTCCGGTAAGGGACACTATTTCATAATCCCCTGTATAATTCTTGGAAAAGTATTTTTTCTCTTTTGTATCAAACAAACCTACGGTAAAATCATTTACTGCCCCTAAGGCATTTACGTTTGCAAGTTTAACCTTCTCTTTTTCACAGATTTCCATTAATTTTTCAATTATTTCTTCGCCCTTATCAATTCTTGCCAAAATTGTATTGTTAAATCTTTTGTATTCCATCTTTACCTCCTTAATCTCTTTGGCACAGTTCTATTAAGACTCCACAGGTTGATTTAGGATGACAGAAGGCTATCTTTGCCCCTCCTGCCCCGTAGCGGGGTTTTTCGTCTATCATCCTGATTCCCTTTTCCTTCATTACTTCTATGGCCTTTTCTATGTCATCAACCCTGTATGCTATGTGTTGAACACCTTCCCCGTTTTTTTCTATATATCTTGCAATGGGCCCGTCTTCTTCCGTTGATTCCAGCAGCTCAACCTCCGTGTCTCCTATGGGAAGAAAGGCAACCTTTACTTTTTGCTCTTCCACAACTTCGGTCCCTGCCGACTTTAATCCAAGAACATTTTCATAAAAATTTAAGGCATCCCTTAAGTTCTTAACGGCAATGCCGATGTGGTCAATTTTATTTACCATGATAACCTCCTCATCAGGTCATCCCTGACTTCATAAGCATTTTTGTTTTTATTGTATATTTCTATTACTTCATCATCCAATCGATTTTTGTCTTCTGTGCGGGTAAGAACGATTTTTCTAAGTTCTTCTTCGATAAGTTCAACAAGATCCTCTTTTATGTTGTTTTTTCTTCTTTCTTCTAATTTGCCGCTTTCTTTAAGATAAGAGAGGTGGTCCTTAATTTCCTTAATCAAGTCGTCGATGCCTTCATTTTTGACAGCCACTACCTTGACTACGGGTGGCCTCCTGTCCGTGTCAGGGTTTAAATCAAGCATCATGTTTACCTCAAGGGCTGTCCTGTCTGCCCCGAACAAGTCACTCTTGTTAATGGCAAAAATATCACCGATTTCCATTATGCCTGCCTTGATGGACTGTATGTCGTCACCTAACCCGGGTACCATGACCATTACAACCGTATCGGCAACCTTGACTATGTCTACCTCCGACTGGCCTACCCCTACGGTTTCAATGATAATGTAATCATAACCGGCTGCATCCAGGACTTTCAAGGCATTCCTGGTGTGCTTGGATAAGCCCCCTAAGTGGCCTCTTGTCCCCATGCTGCGTATAAAAACCTCCGGGCTGAGGGCCAAATCCTGCATACGGATCCTGTCTCCAAGGATGGAACCTCCGCTGTAAGGACTGGTAGGGTCTACTGCAATTACCCCAACCTTCTTGCCTTCTTTTATTAATTTTTTTACGATTTTATCCGTAAGAGTGCTTTTTCCCGCCCCTGGCGGCCCCGTAATTCCCACTATATGGGCCTTACCCGTGTATGGGTGGATTTGCCGCATAATTTTTTCGGCTGCATCCGGGTCGTTTTCCACAGCACTTATAAGCCTGGCGCAAGCCCTCTTATCCCCTGCTAGCATCTTTTCAATCAATTGTGAATATGGCATTAAGTCACCATCCCATTTCATTAGCATGTCATCTCATATGAGATTCTTCGGGCTAAAGCCCTCAGAATGACTAAAATCGTTATTTTGTTATCCTGAGGGAGAGAAGAATCTCTGTTATCTTTTCAAGTTATTCTTGATAAATTCAATCATCTTTGATATCGGGGTTCCGGGTGTAAATATTTCGTCGATTCCTGCCTCCTTAAGGCCCGGGATGTCTTCTTCGGGGATTATTCCTCCCCCTAGTATGAGGACATCATTAACCCCTTGTTCCCTCAACAATTCCACAACCTTTGGGAATAAATAGTTATGGGCTCCCGATAATAAGCTCATACCTACTACATCAACATCTTCCTGGACCGCAGCAGCAACTATCTGCTCCGGAGTCTGTCTAAGGCCTGTATATATAACTTCCATGCCCGCATCTCTTAGGGCTCTGGCTATTACCTTGGCCCCCCTGTCATGACCGTCAAGACCGGGCTTTGCGATTAAAACTCTTATTGGTCTATTCATCGTTCCCTCCTAAATCGACACAGACTGTTGATATTCACCGAAAATTTCCCTCATGACACCGCATATTTCTCCCAAGGTGGCGTATTCCCTGACTGCATCCAGTATATAGGGCATCAGGTTTTCGGTTCCTTCACAAGCCTTCTTAAGCGCCTTAAGTTTCTCCTCAACGGCAGCATTATTTCTTTTTGCCTTTACCTCATTTAACTTCTGCTTCTGCATTTCCGCAACTGCCGGGTCAACCTTCAGCAATCCCTTGGGAGCCTCTTCTTCAACCTGGTATTTATTTACTCCTACCACGATTCTTTCCTTGGTCTCTATTTCCATCTGGTATTTATAGGCTGCATCGGAAATTTCCTTTTGTATGTAGCCTAAATCTATGGCTCTTGCAGCCCCGCCCAGCTCATCTATCTTGGTTATGTATTCCATGGCCTTGTCTTCAATTTCCTTTGTTTTTGCCTCAACGTAATAGGAACCTGCCAAGGGGTCTATGGTGTTGGTCACGCCTGTTTCATTTGCTAAAATCTGCTGGGTTCTGAGGGCTATTGTAACCGACTCGGTTGTGGGGAGGGCAAGGGCTTCATCCCTTGAATTGGTATGCAGGGACTGGGTTCCTCCAAGGACTGCTGCCAGGGCCTGCATTGCTACCCTGATGATATTGTTGTCAGGCTGCTGGGCGGTCAAGGTACAGCCCGCAGTTTGGGTGTGGAATTTAAGCATCATGGATTTTTCGTTCTTTGCCTTGAATCTTTCCTTCATTATCCTTGCCCAGAGTCTTCTTGCAGCCCTGAACTTTGCCACTTCTTCCAATAAATCATTATGTGAATTGAAGAAGAAGGAAAGCCTGGGGGCAAAGGTATCCACATCAAGGCCTGCCTTGATGGCTGCCTCTACATAGGCGATTCCGTCAGCTAAGGTAAAGCCCACTTCCTGGGCTGCCGTTGACCCTGCTTCTCTTATGTGGTATCCGGATATGCTTATGGTATTCCAGTTTGGAACATATTTTGAGCAATATTCAAATATGTTGGTGATAAGCCTCATGGAGGGCTCTGTGGGGAATATGTAAGTCCCTCTTGCTATATATTCCTTTAAAATGTCATTTTGAACGGTTCCTCTTAATTTATCGGGAGATACCCCCTGCTTTTCGGCAACTGCAATATACATGGCCAAA
Organism: Firmicutes bacterium UBA1065; assembly: GCA_002316225.1. Lineage (GTDB taxonomy): Bacteria > Bacillota > Clostridia > Tissierellales > Sedimentibacteraceae > Sedimentibacter. Next base: position 3,549 of record DCDC01000130.1, read on the forward strand.
AGAACTGCCGCAGGGGCATTTATGGTCATCGAGGTGCTCACCTTGTCAAGAGGGATGCCGTCAAACAATATTTCCATATCTTTCAGAGAATCAATGGCAACCCCTACCTTACCCACTTCACCCTGGGCCAGGGGATGGTCAGAGTCATAACCTATCTGGGTGGGCAGGTCAAAGGCTACCGATAAGCCTGTTGAGCCCTGACTAACCAGGTACTTGTATCTTTCATTGGATTCCTCAGCAGTGGCAAAGCCTGCGTACATACGCATAGTCCATGGCCTTCCCCTGTACATGGTTGGCTGGTAGCCCCTTGTGAAAGGATATTGGCCCGGGAATCCTATATCCCTTAAATAATCAATGTCTTCAATATCTTCCGGTGTATATAGCCTCTTAACTTCAAATCCGGAACCGGATTTAAATTCTTTCTTGCTTTCCGGTGCCTTGCTCAGTGTTTTGGCCAAAAGGCCTTCTTCCCATTTTTGTCTTTCTTCTTTTATTTGGGAGAGCTTCTCTTTATCAAACATCAGTGCCTCCTATATAAAAATCTATGGATTGTTTCGCTTTTTAAAATGTCATACTAAGAGCTCGTGCTGGAAGAACCTCATGGGATCCTTCGCCTATATTATATCTCCTCCGTCGTAGGATTCGCCACCCGCATCAGGACAGATTCCGTACCTTTTTGTCCAGACATCCTTGTACTTTAATGCCTGGGAATGAATTTTGGAAATGTCTTCTTCAGGTACGGTTTTTATCACCTTGGCAGGTATTCCCGCAACAACAGAAAAAGGAGGTATATGCTGGTTTTTCTTTACAAGGGCTCCTGCAGCAACTATGCTTCCTCTCCCGATGACGGCCCCGTCAAGTATGATTGAGCCCATGCCGATTAAGCAGTGGTCTTCGACTGTACAGGCATGAACGGTAGCATTATGCCCGATTGTGACAAAGTCTCCAATAATCGTTGGGTAATCATTTGATACATGAACCACGCTGTTATCCTGGATATTTACATACCTGCCTATTTCTATAGAGTTTACGTCACCTCTTACAACAGTGTTAAACCAAATGCTTGAATATTCCTTAATTGTTACCTTGCCTATGATATGGCAGCCTTCGGCTATAAAGGTTTTTTCATGGATGCTTGGTTTAACACCTTCAAACTCCATTATCATTTCTTATCCCCTCAGTTTATTGTCAGCAATGGGTCTCCTGCGTTTACTGTTGCGGATTTGGAAGTATAAATTTTGCTCACCACGCCATCTGCTGCGGCAGCTATTTCATTTTCCATCTTCATGGCTTCCAGTATAATTACCGTATCGCCCTTGCTTACTCTTTGCCCTTCAGTTACCAAAATATCCAAAATTGTTCCGGGCATGGGAGCCGTCATGAGTTCCCCTTCTCCTATAACAGGTTCTGCTTTCTGAGTCTTGGGTTCTTCCGGTGTCGGTTCCGGAGCTTTTTGTACAGGCGGTGCTTGAACAGGTGCCTGTTGTACCGGTGCTTGCTGTACGGGTACCTGCTGCACGGTAAATCCTCCCTGGCCTCCTACTTCTTCCACTTCTACCGCATATGTTTTACCGTTTACTGTTACATTAAATCTTCTCATTTTTTACCTCCGTATAATATCTTTATCTCATTAATTGCATCCTTCCAACATGTGCCCAAATGGATTCCATATCGGATGTCCTTTTAATATTTCTTACAATGAATTCACCCGGATCTTTTCCTAATACTATGGATAGTGCTCCCGTTATTGCAGCCACTATTTCTTCCTCTTCCTCCATGGCTGCCATAGTCGCGGCTATAACGGCAACAATCTCATCCTCGTCCTGTTCGCCTGCTTTTGTTATGAGTGCTTCATCCGAAAGCAAGCTTACATCCTTTCTTTTCTTAAATAAATTTTTGAATAAGCTCATGTCCGCCTCCTACAAAGGAATATTGCCGTGTTTCTTCTGGGGTCTTTGCTCTCTCTTGCCCGTCAACATGTCAAAGGAACTTATTATTCTCTTTCGTGTTTCAGAGGGTTCTATCACGGCATCCACATATCCCCTTGCTGCCGCTGTGTAGGGATTTGCCACAGTATCCCTGTATTCTTCGATTTTTTCCTTGCGTTTTGCATTCTTGTCTAAAGCTTCTTCAATTTCCTTTTTGAATATTATATTGGCTGCCCCATCAGGACCCATAACCGCTATTTCCGAACTAGGCCATGCAAATACCATGTCAGCCCCCAATTCCTTGTTGCACATGGCTATGTAGGACCCTCCGTATGCCTTTCTCGTGATTACAGTAACCTTTGGCACCGTTGCTTCGGAAAATGCATAGAGCATTTTAGCCCCGTGCCTTATGATTCCTCCGTATTCCTGGTTGGTTCCTGGTAAAAATCCCGGCACATCCATCAATGAAAGTAGGGGTATATTGAAGGCATCGCATGTTCTGATGAATCGGGCCGCCTTGTCGGAAGCATTTATGTCCAGACAGCCTGCCAATACCTTGGGCTGGCTTGCCACCACCCCTATGCTTCTACCGTTCAAACGCATGAAGCCCGTGATTATATTTTGAGCGTAGTAGGGCTGGTATTCCAAAAACTCACCCTTGTCGGCAAGGGAATAAATTATGTCCTTCATGTCGTATGCCTTGTTGGGTTTGTCTGGTATTATGATGTTCAAGCTCTCGTCTGTCCTGTTGATGTCATCCTCCACTGGCAGAGGGGGTGTCATTTCTAAATTGTTTTGGGGTAAAAAGCTGAGAAGCTTTTTAATCCGCTCAATGCATTCTTCTTCAGTATCATCGATAAAGTGGGCAACCCCGCTCACCCTGTTGTGGGTCATGGCTCCACCCAATTCTTCGGCTGAGACCTTTTCTCCCGTTACCGTTTCTATTACATTGGGGCCGGTTATGAACATCTTGCTAATGTTTTTCACCATGAAAACAAAATCTGTTATTGCAGGTGAATACACCGCCCCTCCGGCGCAAGGCCCCAATATTACCGAAATCTGTGGAATTACCCCTGATGCTATGGTGTTGTTGTAAAATATTTTCCCGTATCCTGACAGGGCATCAACCCCTTCCTGTATTCTGGCCCCGCCGGAATCATTGATTCCTATCAGGGGTGCTCCCACCTTAAGGGCCATTTGCTGGGTTTTGACAATTTTTGCAGCATGCATTTCACCCAAGCTTCCTCCCATCACGGTGAAATCCTGGGCAAATATGTAAACCAATCTTCCGTCTATGGTCCCGTATCCGGATACCACACCGTCTCCCGGTGTCTTCTTTTTTTCCATACCGAAATTGGTGCATCTATGTTCAACAAAAGCGTCGATTTCCACAAAGCTTCCCTGGTCCAGAAGTTTTAATATCCTTTCCCTGGCTGTAAGCTTTCCGCTTTCATGCTGCTTATCAATGGCTTTTTGCCCGCCGCCTGCCCTTGCCTGGTCGGATTTTTCTCTAAGCTCGGCTAATTTATCCATACTTTCCTCCGGTTCATATATTTTTTATCAGTTCTTGTCTATACTTGTTTTTTATCGGGTTTTTCACCGGTAAATCTGTGCAGTAAGTTTACTGCCCCATATATGATAGTGATTACCAAAAAAATTGTTGCCATTCCCATTACCATAAGTTTTAAAGACGCCATTACATTTCCCATAATCTTCATCCTCCTACCACAAGGTCGGCACTAAGCCGATTATTACTCCGCCTGCTATAACGGAAGCTATTTGTCCTGCCACGTTGGCTCCCACCGCATGCATCAGGAGATGGTTCTGGGAGTCTGCTTCAAGCCCCATTTTCTGAATAACCCTTGCTGACATGGGAAATGCCGATATCCCTGCTCCCCCGACCATGGGATTTATTTTTTCCTTTAGGAATATGTTCATCAATTTAGCAAATAAAACTCCGCCCATAGTATCGAATATGAAGGCTAACAGGCCTAATATCATTATTTTAATGGTATCAAGGGATACGAAGATATCCGCCTTCATGCTTGCAGATATGGTTATTCCCAAAAGCAGGGTGATTAAATTTGCCAAAGAGTTTTGGGCTGTTTCCGACAAGGACCTTAAAACTCCGCATTCCCTTATAAGGTTTCCGAACATCAAAAATCCTACCAATGACACGGATGCCGGTGCCACGAGGCCGGCTATCATGGTAACTATTATCGGGAACAAAAGCCTTGTCATCCGTGAAACGCTCTTGGGATTGTACTTCATTCTGATTTTTCTCTCATTTTTGGTGGTAACCAATTTAATGGCAAAGGGTTGTATCATGGGTACCAGGGCCATATAGGAATAAGCGGCCACTGCTATGGGACCTACGTAGTTGCTTTTCAGTATTTGGGATACCAATATTGAAGTGGGACCGTCGGCTGCGCCTATTATTCCGAAAGATGCGGCATCGGCCAAATCATATCCCATGAGGGATGCCACCGTAATTGTTGCAAATATTCCAAACTGGGCTGCCGCTCCGAATAATAAGAGCCTGGGATTGGACAGGAGGGGGCCGAAATCAATCATGGCTCCTATTCCTATGAAAAGTAAAATGGGCATAGCTTCCGAAGCCTCTATTCCCACTTCAAAGAGCCAGTCTATGATACCTTTTACGGGGCCTATTCCCTCCAAGGTTTGGTTCAAAACCCCCGACATTGGTATGTTTACAAGTATTGCTCCAAAGCCCATGGGCAGAATCAAGGCAGGCTCCATGTCCTTTGTGATTGCCAGATAAATCAGGGCTGCGCCGATTATCCACATAATAACTTGTTTCCCGGTTACATTTAGTATTCCTTCATACAAAAATTCCATCTTCTTCTCCTTGTTTATATATCTTTGGTTATAATTAAAAATAAATATTATTACTATATCTTCATGAATTTTTTATTATACTGTGGTATATGATTTGATAATACAAACAGCAGGATTATTACAATAAGGGTACCAAGGTCACATATATTCCCGTTATAATTGCAGTGGTTATTACACCGCATATATTGGCACTCATTGCATATTCCAATATAAAGCTGAATTTGGTAACCCTGTTGACTTCCATTTGTGCCACCTTGGCAGTTGTGGGAACACACGAAACCCCGGCAATCCCTACGACAGGATTAAAGTTTTTATTATTTATCAAATAAACCAGGTAGCCTCCGATAATTCCTCCTATTCCGGAAAGGAGCAAGGCCAAAATTCCCAAAACCAAGAGAGGGAGTATTTTGGGATTTAAAATGGTGCTGGCTTCACACAGAACCCCCAAGGTTAAGCCTAAAAGGAAGGTTGCAGAATAAAGAAAAACATCTTCCA
>DCDC01000072.1 GCA_002316225.1 Firmicutes bacterium UBA1065
TCATGATAAGACAAAGCAGTAGACTAATTAACCTCTTATTCATACTATTCTCCTCCTGTTTTTTATTTTCACTGACCGACGGTCAATGAGATTAATTTTATGATAGCACTTTGATAATTTGCTGTCAATATTTGTTTGCTAATTTTTTGCATACTTTGATGATAAATTATTGGACAACTCAAAACATGACGCATATTGTTGTATAATAAAAAAATATTTGATATAATAAATTATCTTTTTATTATCGAGGAGAATTATGGCTAAGAAAATTAAGGTTAAACCCGGCAAAACCCAGTCAAAGGCAGGGTTTTTTGTAGGTCTTGTATTTTGTCTGATAGGTTTGGTTGTTGTTATACCCACATTTGGCCCCTTTGGAATTTTTTGGACCTTAGTTGCAGTTATCATTACGGTTACCCATGGTAAAAATGCATTTACGGAAGAAGGGGTTTCAACTCATGAAATTATTATAGATGACAATGATTTAATGAAAAATCCTGACATTGTGAAAAGTACTTCGGAAGAAACGAAGGATGAAGAATATGTTTATATTTCTGATGCCAAAAAGCGCCTGGAAGAAATTAAAATCTTGTATGAAAACGGCCTTATGACTAAAGAAGAATACGAGGATAAAAGAAGGAGCATTATAGCCGATATTTAATAAAGTGAAAATTCCTATATGTCATCCTGAGCGAAGCGAAGGATCTCAAGAGATCCTTCGGGCTAAAGCCCTCAGGATGACACTATGGGATATTCATAGCAATGACAAAAATGTTATCCTCAGCAATGACAATGTGTTTTTACCATGTAAATTAGAAACCCTTAGGGCATTACAGGAGTAGACTATGAACAAGAAAAATTTTGAATTAGGCGTACAGCTTCGCCATGAACTTCATGAACATCCCGAACTGTCCAATAAAGAAACATGGACAAAAAACCACCTGATAAATTTCTTAAAAAAGCATACAAGTCTAAAAATAGTTGACAGGGGCAGGTGGTTTTATGCTGTTTATGAAGCAGGTCCGGGCAAGAAAAACATAGCCTTTCGGGCAGATTTTGATGCAATCCCCATGGATGAATATTTAAGCATTCCTCATGGGTCCAAGGTTCAAGGCGTTTCCCACAAATGCGGCCACGACGGCCATTCGGCTTCATTGGCCGGATTTGCCCTGGAAGTTGACATGTATGGGGCAGACAAAAACATATTCTTTTTGTTCCAGCATGCAGAAGAAACAGGAGACGGGGCCAGAGAAGCAGCCGTATTTATTGAGGAAAACAATATCGATGAAATATATGCATATCACAATATGAGCGGTTTTCCTTACAAAGCTGTGGCGGTTAAGGAAGGGGTCAGCTTTTGTGCATCCAAGGGCATGATAATCCGTATGGAAGGTGCTCCTTCCCATGCAAGCATGCCGGAAAAAGGAAGGAATCCGGCCTTTGCCATTGCTAAAATAATAAATTCCATTCCGGATTTAACTTCGCCGGATAAAAATAAAGGTATGGTTCTTTGTACCGTAATTCAAGTAGCCGTGGGAGAAAGAGCTTTCGGCAAAAGTCCGGGCAAGGGAGAACTTCTGCTGACTATTCGTGCCTTGTACGATGAGGATCTGTACAGGCTGCAGAATAGTATTGAAAAATTAGCCCTGGAAGAAGGGGGAAAGTACGGACTGGATGTTTCATTTGAGTATGTGGATGTTTTCCCTGAAACTTACAATCATGCCGAAATTTCCGACAAGATAAGAAGGGCTGCTAAGAAAAAAGGCTACGAACTGGTTGAAATGAAGGAAGCCATTAGGAGTTCCGAGGATTTTGGATATTATACAAAAGAAACTAAGGGGGCAATCTTTTTAATCGGTAATGGAGAAGATTATCCTGCCCTTCATACGAATGAATATGACTTCAGGGATGAACTGATTGAAGTTGCATCGGACATATTCGCGGGAATATTGGAATGCTGAATGGAAATAATAACCACATCTTATATTTTTGTGTTTTATTGTCAAAAAATGTGGTATAATTATAAATATAAAGGAAAACGTTCCAAAAAGTGAGGAAGGTGTATGCCGGCAAAAATATTAATTGCCGACGACTCGGCTGCAGACCGATTGATAATCAAAAATATGTTAAGTGAATATGTCACCCTGACAGCATGTGACGGGGAGGAAGCCATGCTTCTGCTTGACCAGCATCCGGATATAGATATCCTGATACTGGGTTTGAGCATGCCAAAAATTGATGGGTTTGAAATCTTAAGAGCCTTGAAATCCGATAACAGGTATAAAAAACTGAGGACGATAATTTTAACTGTCAGCGATGAACCGGAAAATGAAATAAAAGGGCTAAAAATGGGTGCGGTTGATTACATAAGAAAGCCTGTTAATTTTGACTCCTTAAGGGCCAGGATAGAAGTACATCTTGAATATTTAAAATTGCAGCATCTTTATGAGCAAAAAATTCATAGGCAGGAATTAACATTTGACACATTTTTTTACCAGGCACCTATAGGGATATACATCTCACATGCCAGAGTTTCAAACGGCAAAATTGAGGTAGTATTTCAGGATATGAATCCCAAGTTTGAGGAAATAGTGGGTAGAGCAAAGAAAGAAATATTTAAGTTGGGATGGGAAAAATTCACCCACCCGGATGATCTGGAAGAAGATTTGAAAAACTATGAAAAACTTATTGCAGGTGAAATAGACTCTTATACCATGGACAAACGGTATATCAGACCGGATGGCTCGGAGGTATGGGTAAATATCATAGTAGCGAAGATTGATTTGCAGGATGGCGGCAGATTCAGTCAGATATGCTTAGTACAAGATATCTCCGAAAGAAAAGAAATAGAGAAGTCTCTGAAGGAGAGCGAGCGAAGCAAGGAGGTTCTTCTTTCCCATATTCCGGGCATGGCATACAGGTGCAGTTATGACAAGGATTGGACCATGCAGTTGTTTCTGCCGGATGCTATAATTTGACCGGATATGCTCCTGAAAGCCTCTTGTATAACAGGGATATAACCTTTAATGAAGTAATATCGCCTGAATATCGCGAATTTCTTTGGAATGAATGGAAACGTGTCATACCCAGGAAGGCACCTTTTAAATATGAATATGAGATTACGACAGCCCAGGGAGAGCGAAAACGGGTACTTGAGATGGGGCAGGCAATTTATAACGAAAAAGATGAAGTTGAAGCACTTGAAGGGATAATTCTGGATATTTCAGAAAGAAAGAAAATGGAGGACAATCTTAAATTCATAAGTGAGCATGATACATGGACAGGTCTTTACAATCGCAGGTATCTGGAAAACGTGTTAGCCCGGGATGCAGAGACCGTTTCAACTGAAAAGCGAGCCCTTATCTGCATCAATGTAAGCCCCATACAAGCCTTAACCCTGACTTACGGCTTTAATTACGCCCAGGATGTAGTAAAAAAAGTTGCAGATGCTCTTAGAATGCACTGCACCGATAAACGCCAGTTATATAGTACATTTCAAAACCAGTTTATTTTTTATGTAAAAGGTTATGAAGATAAGGAAGACTTGATACAGTTTTGCCGGGAACTGGTAGGCACCTTAGAGTCGATTCTCAGCATCGAAAGAATAGGAGGGGGAATCGGCATTATAGAACTTAATGAAGATAATAAATGTGATATGGGGCAATTGTCAAAGAACCTCCTTGTTGCATCTGAAAAGGCAATGAACTTGTATAATGCAGATATAGGAATATGCTTTTTCGATGATGAATTAGAAGCGGAAGTAATCCGCGAAGAAGAGATAAAAGCCGAGCTTGCCAGAATTAGCTTTGATGAAAACTACGACGGGTTGTATTTGAAATTTCAGCCGATTTTAGACCTAAGAACAAATAAAATAAGAGATTTTGAAGCATTAGCCAGGATAAACAGCGAAAAATTAGGCTTGCTTATGCCGGGGGAGTTCATTCCCCTGGCTGAAAAAAATAAGCTCATAATACCATTTGGCAGAAAGGTTATCATCAAAGCTTTTGAATTTCTGAATAAACTCAGGGAAAACGGCTATGATTCGGTAAGAGTGTCCATTAATATCTCTATCAATCAATTGGTAGGTGAAGATTTCATTAAGGATCTTTTCAACCTTATAGATGAAATGAAGGTTAATCCGGAAAATATTGTTTTAGAGATTACGGAATCCGTATTTGCTTCTGACTATTTCGAAATAAACAGGATTCTGGGAATGGCTCAGAAGGCAGGGATAAAAGTTGCAATTGATGATTTTGGAACCGGTTATTCCTCAATATCCAGGGAGTTAGAGTTAAATGTGGATACCATTAAAATTGATAAATATTTTAGTGACAAACTCTTAGATACCAATAATACGGATCCTATTATCAAAGAAGTAATAACAATGATACACAAGTTGGGTTACGATGTAATAGCTGAAGGAGTTGAATACGACGAACAAAAAGAATTTTATGTTTATAACGGCTGCGATAAACTGCAGGGGTACTTAATCAGCAAACCTCTTGACCCGGAAGCAGCAATTGAGTTTATGAAAAACAACTGTAATAATTAAAACCCTCAGAATATCCTGAGGGTTTTATAATATTAGGTATATTAGTCTTGAATATTTAATTTGATTTTTAATTTATCAAGCATGTCTTTAGTCATGGCATCCAGGTCGTATTTGGGATTCCAGCCCCATTCTTCCCTGGCAGCCGAATCATCCAGTGAATTGGGCCAGGATTCGGCTATTCCTTGTCTTATGGGGTCAACATCATAATCAATTTCAAATTCAGGAATATATTTTCTTATGGATGCTGCCAGCATTTCAGGTTCGAAACTCATGGCCGAAACGTTAAAAGCGTTGCGGTGTTTCAGCTTGTCTGGATTTGCTTCTATTAAATCTATTATAGCCCTTAAGGCATCCGGCATGTACATCATGTCCATATAGGTTCCTTTTTGGATGAAGCAGGTATATTTTTTGTTTTTCAATGCTTCATAGTAGATGTGAACCGCATAATCCGTTGTACCTCCTCCGGGAAGGGTAACATATGATATAAGGCCGGGGAAGCGAACCCCTCTTGTGTCCACACCAAACCTTTTAAAGTAATAGTCACATAATAATTCACCGGCAACTTTGGTTACTCCATATATGGTGGTTGGTCTTTGAATCGTATCCTGGGGAGTCTTGTCCTTCGGTGTTCCCGGGCCAAAGGCTGCAATGGAAGACGGGGTGTAAACCATGCATTTTTTTTCTTTGGCAACTTCCAGGATGTTATACAAGCCGTTCATATTTATATGCCAGCATAGTTGAGGATTGCTTTCTCCAACGGCAGATAAAACGGCGGCAAGGTTTACGATGGTATTAATTTTGTATTTGTCAACAACCGATGCTAATGTTGCCCCATCATTGATGTCTAAAATTTCAAAGGGACCGGATTCGATAAGTTTTTCATGACCTTCCTTTATTCTTCTGCTGCTGGCTACAACATTTTCGCTACCGTAAATCCTGCGCATTTCTTCGGTTAATTCGGAGCCGATCTGCCCCAATGCTCCGGTGATCAATATTTTTCTCAAGTTTTTTACCTCCCATACATGACTATGTTTTTGTGCCTTAAATCCAAGGCATAAATCTGTTTACGAATTACAACCATATTATGTATTATGTATATATAATAACATACAATTTTCAAAATATAAATATATTTTTTCCATTTTGTCACCATGAGCTTGTCATCCTGAGCGACAGTATGTCATCCTGAGCGTACCTCTTTGTCATCCTGAGCGTACCTCTTTGTCATCCTGAGCGAAGCGAAGGATCTCATAATCTCTTGTATACTTTGCCATAAGTTTGTGCTATTATATATAATAATATTTACATTAAATGAAAAAAATGTAGAAACATTTGTGACTTAGGAGAAATTAAATGAAAAGCTTCAAGAATATCTGCAAAAGCATGATGTGCAAATTTACTTCACATCAAAGACCGGAAGACCTTTTAAAAGATATAAAAGGACCTGTATTACTTCACATAAGTGATACTCCTTCGGAAATTTATCCTTATCTATTTGAAATAATTGATGTATTAAAGCCAAGTTATATCATTCATACGGGTGATTTGGCCGATAATATCAAGTTAGAGATAAACAGGGACAGGATAAAAGGCTATTGCAGTTTAGTCAAAGAACTTGTTGACGGTTTGGAAAAAGGTGATGCCAAAGTATATTATTTTTTAGGCAACCATGATGATTACGAAGCTGTCAGCACCTTAAGCAAAAAAGGAACCATTTTGGAAGAAGGGCTTTTAACCATAGATGAACTTAAGTTTAGGGCAGGGCATTACCACAGGGAATACTCCTATAATGCGGATTTTAATCTTTTCGGTCACAGTTTTGATCCCTGTCACTATGAAAAGGATGGTACAATCGGATTAAACGGGGTATTGAGCATTAATATAATCGATTTATCAAACAAGAGAGTTTTTCATGTGAATTACCCCGTTGGTACAAATCGTCTCAGAGGTATGGAATCTAAAAGATTTGGTTTATAAAGAAAGGGGATAGGTATGCTTCTATTCAGGATAGGACCGAGACATTTGTTTTTGAGAACTAAAAATGTAGATGATGTGACAGATTTTTTAGTCAGTAGTCTCAAGGGAGAGGTTACGGATTTTTGGAAGGCTTTTGAAAAAGCATCGGAAAACAGCACAATTTGCTACATAACCGGCATTGATCTTAAAAAGACCTATGTGGAGGATGCAAAGAAAATTGTGCTTGTCAATGATGCGTCATCCTCCATATTGTGTTCGATTATAAGCAGTCAAACATCAAGACTTCTGCAAAAGGTTGATTTGGGGCCGGCGTCAGTAGTTATGCGGGTTGCAGGAGATGAACACAAGATAGTGGAAAAGCTGAAGGAGATATTCGGCGGTAAAGAGGTTGATTGGATTGAAGGAATCGGAATAGGCGAGAAGGATGACACCATAATTGCCTTAACAAGAAAGGTGCTTGCCGGCCCAGTTGCTGATTTCCTGGACACTAAGCTCTTGATTTCAAAACCCGTCAGGGAAATCCAGGACAAGCTCCGTTTAGAGGGGCTGAGACTGATTACTCAAAACTTAGACGACAGCCAGTGGTATGAACTTAGAATCAATATTTATGATTCTTACGGGGATTATTTCAGACACTATGACAGGCTTATGTTTGTGTTGTCAAAGCTGGAAATGGGAATGGTTTTGGGTGAAAGCTGGACAAAGGATTTTGCTGTCATGCTTTACTGGGTACTTACTTACCAGGTTAGATTATTTACTTTCCATACACCCGCAGAGATTAAAAAGATACTGATGGCATTGGAATATTCGGTAGAGGGCGACAGGTTGGTTGACTTTGACCTGTACTATAAGAACAAAAAAATTTACTGGTACGATGTCAACAAAGATAGGGGAAAAGGGAAAAGTAAGCTTGACGAAGCTAAAATCTACAGGCAGAATCTTTATGAAAAGCTGAGTTCCGAAGACATTAAAACCTTGGAAGAAATGGAAAAAACCATTCGCATGAAACGAAGCTGATAAAAACTTTTCGGGGACGGTTCTTTATGTTGTCAGGAATGAAAAGAACCGTCCTTTAAATATAAAAGGTTTGGAACATTTCTTATTTTGCTGCGTCAAAGTTAATTGAGGTGATATTATGAAGAAAAAGCTGATTATTTTAATAGGTGTCTTAATTTTTGCAGTTGTTATCATAGGTATTGTAAATAAATATATTATTAATGATGATGGAATCGTCCAAAAGGTATCCTTTAATGCAACCGTGCTTGAAAACAACGGGAATTCCATATTGGTTGAACCTGAAGGAGGATCATGGGAGCTTAAGTCCAGCGATAAGATAGTTGTCAGGGTTCCTGCAAACGATGGTTTAAAAGATTTGTCGGAATTCACCGAAGGCAGCAAGGTAAAAATTACCTATGACGGCATGATTATGGAAAGTTATCCGGCACAAATAAATGCTTTCAAAGTGGAACTGCTGAAATAATTTTGGGGGACCTTCATTCTGTCTGGGTTTAATTTTGGGGACCTTCTTTTAGTTCTGGATTTGTCAAATAATTGAATACTGAATAAATTGCAGGAGGATTGTTATGATATTTAAGGAAAAAACCATTTCATTAAAGAATGGAGAAACATGTGTATTAAGAAGTCCCGAAGTTGAGGATGCGGAAGTAATGCTTGACTATTTGAGAAAGACAACGGCTGAAACGGATTATTTGTTGCGTTATCCCGAAGAGGTAACAATGACTATAGAAGATGAAATCAACTATATTAATCATGTAAGGGAAGCTCCCAGGGGTGTAATGATTTGTGCTTTTATAGGCAATAAACTTGTGGGGAATACACACCTGATGCCGGTTGGTGAAGTGTATAAAATTTCTCACAGGGCAACTTTCGGCATAGCAGTTCTTAAGGAAGCATGGAACTTGGGTCTGGGAAGTACCCTAATAACCGAAATATTGAAGGTTGCAGGGGAAGCCGGATTTGAACTGGTTGAACTGGAGGTTGCAGGTCCAAATCACAAGGCAATAGAGTTATATAAGAAATTCGGATTTAAAATTTACGGGACCCGGGAGAAGGGTTTTAAGTTTAAGGACGGGACTTATTGTGATGAGCATTTGATGTTGAAAAGAATAAGATAAATGATGTCATTGCTATGAATATCCCATGGTGTCATCCTGATGGCTTTAGCCCGAAGGATCTCATAGTTTTACATAAGCGTCATTCTGAGAACTTGTGAAGAATCTCATGAGATCCTTCGCTTCGCTCAGGATGACTTAGGGTATTCGTTATTGTGGTGTATATAATATGTGAAAATTTTGAGGGCAATCCCATGGAATCCTTTTCAAACACCCAGGGTATCAAAACGTTTTAATAGGACATAATATTTATAAAGGAGGTTATATGTATTCGGACATAGACAAGAAGCTTCATGAAGCCCGGGAAAAATTAGACAGGCTGAACAAAATAGATTCAATTCTTAAAGAATTAAGAAGAGATGAAGCCGCATTAAGGGACAAGGTATATGAATTAAAGGAAGTCCTGGACAAAGAAATTTTAGATGTAGAAAAATTGGATTATACCAACCTTGTATCTATCTTCTATTCAATTACCGGCAAATTGGCAGATAAGAAAGAAAAGGAGCAAAGGGAAGCACTTGCGGCTAAACTGCAATATGACCAGGCAAACCATGATTTAAACAATATAAAAACAGAAATATTAAAATTAACGGAAGAGAGAGAAATCTACAAGGGTTCTGCAGATGAATACAAGGCTTTGTATGAACAAAAAAAGAATTTGCTGCTGAACTCCTGTGAAGCAGCAGCTCAAAAAATATTAGAGCTTACAAAGAAGATAGAAGAATCAAAAAGAAATATTAGAGAAATAAAAGAAGCTGTTTTGGCAGGGCAGTCTGCTGCAAACCACCTTGATTCTGCATTAAGCAGCCTGAATTCCGCCCAGGGCTGGGGGACATGGGATATACTGGGAGGAGGACTGATTACGGATTTAGCAAAACACTCCCATATCGATGATGCCATGAGAGAAGCAGAAAGAGCACATCAAAAGCTTAGAGAATTTAAATCTGAACTTGCAGATGTTAGGATAAACTGTAATATTTCCTTTGATATGGGTGGCTTTGCCAAGTTTGCGGATTTCTTTTTTGACGGCTTGATAGCGGATTGGTATATGCAGTCTAAAATTAATAATTCCTATCAAAGTGTGGTAAACGTAAGAAATCAAGTCTCAAGTGTCATACATAGGCTGCAGCAGTTGGAGGACCGGGAAAAGCAATACCTGGAAGGGCTGGAAAGGGAACTGGAGAATGTAATTCTTGGTTCTGAGTTGATAAATAATTGAAGTCAGGAGTCATCATGGAAAAGAAGTGGCCGGATTTAACGATGCCTGTATTAATTTTTGTCTTTACTATTTTTTTCGGAGGTATATACATAAATAGATCTTCTCATGGAGAGCTGGAATCTGCAATTTTGTTCTTGTCAGCCGTAATTGCGGCAGGAAGTTATTGGATCGGACAAAATGTCAGGAAATAGGCGTGGCTTTTTTTGAAAAATAGTTAAAAACATAAATTATATTAAACCTAAAAAGTTATTACTAAAAATATATATAATTAAATAAAAGGTTTACAATAAATCTAAAACTTGACATTTTATTAATCATTATGTTAGAATTCTTTCAGAGAAATGGTGTCCTCTTTGTTTCGACAGGGACACTATGTTTTTAAACGGGGAGGGTGCTGCCTTTGGATGAGCGCCATAATCAGGAAAAACCACCAAAGAAATACTATGAAGTATTCCGTGCCCTGGCTGATTTTTCACAGATAGGATTCAGCATAGCAGTATCGGTATTGGTCGGAGTCTTGATAGGCCAGTACCTGGACGACAAGTTAGGAACCGAGCCATGGTTTCTTCTGGTGTTTTCTGTCTTAGGAGTTGGGGCTGGAATTAGAATCTTATTTAATATAGCTAAGGGCAGAAAGGATTAAAATAAGGGGTAATGAGATGGGATAAGTATGAAGTTATCTGATATGGGAAGAAGAATGATCAATAATATACTTATCATAGCATTTGTGTGTATTCTAATTTCAGTACTCTATTACCGATCCATGAAGTTTCTGCCTTTCTTATTTGGGGTCTTGTTAGGTTCATCCCTAAGCATCTTAAAGGTATTTCTCTTGGAACACACGGTGAATAAGGCATTGACTATGGAAAAGTCGAAAGCAGGGGGCTATGCCGGTATTCAACACATATTTAGGTTTTTCTTAACAGGTTTTGTCCTGTATTTAGGTGCAGTAGTACCCCGGATAAGTTTGTGGGGGGTGGCAGCCGGCGTATTTGCTTTCCAGCTGGCAGCGTATAAAATTAATTTGCCCCGAAAACTTATAATAAAAAAGGATACATAGGTGGTGATAAGCTGAATGAACATAAATATAAAAAATCTTTGGGTTTTAAATGTAGCAGGTGTTGAAGTATGGATAACCGAAACAATTTTTAACACATGGATAATCATGATTTTTCTTATTGTGCTTGCACTTATAGCTCGAATTAAGCTTAAAAGCTTTAAAACCATACCCAGGGGAGCCCAGAATGCAATAGAAGCTATTGTGGAAATTTTCGATAATTTTGCAGTCGATACTTTAGGCGAAAAGCTTTCCTACATAGCGCCTTGGTATTTCACGGTTTTTGTATATTTAATAACTTGCTGCATATTCAGTGTTTTTGGATTAAGAGCACCATCAGCAGACTTTGCAACTACTTTTGCTTTAGCCCTTGCCGGCTTTTTACTTATGATCATCTTGGGACTTAAACACCGCAAAGAGCAATATTTAAAGAGTTTCTTCGAACCTAATCTCTTATTTTTCCCGCTTAACCTTATTGGTGAATTATCTAAACCCATATCTTTGAGTTTTCGTCTCTTTGGAAACATGCTTTCCGGTACTATTATATTAACCATGTACTATGGGCTTACACCCTTATTTGTACAATTTGGCATACCGGTATTTCTTCACGCTTTTTTTGATGTATTATTTGGAGGAATTCAAGCCTATGTATTTGTAATAATAAGCCTCATGTATGTTAAGGGATAGAAAACATATTGATGGACTAATGCAAATTATTAATACTATATTATCAAATAAATTTTAATCTTGGAGGAAATAATTATGGAAAAAATAGCTATAGCGATAGGAATAATTCATATTGCAGCATCAATTGCTCTGTTAAACGGATTACTAACCGTGTTCGGCCAGTCGAAAGTTGCCTGCCAGGCAATTGAATCAATCGCCAGGCAGCCGGAAGCTGCTAACGATATCCGAAGCATCATGTTTGCCACCCTGGCCATGTGTGAAACATCGGGTATTTACGGACTTTTGATTGCTATCATTATGCTGTTTGCTAATCCACTGGTGGACAAATTACTCAGCTTACTGTAATAAAAAGCAGCGACAGCATTCATGGCATATAAGAAAGACCAGCTAATTAAA
>DCDC01000107.1 GCA_002316225.1 Firmicutes bacterium UBA1065
CAGTGAAGAATCTCATGAGATCCTTCGCATACGCTCAGGATGACAAAACGGGATTATTTTTATTTAATTTACAAATATTAGAAAATAGATTAAAATTATACCATGATATGTATTGATAACTTAGCAGGTACTATCATTATTGCAAAGGAGGAAAGGTTGAGTCATGAAAAAGTGGATATGCATAGTTTGCGGTGAGATAGTGGAAGGCGAAACTCCGCCGGATAAATGCCCGGTCTGCGGGGTTGGAGCGGAAATGTTCAAAGAAATAAAAGAAGAAAAGAAAGAAGTTGAGGATAAGAAAGTCTTTAAGTGGAAATGCACGGTTTGCGGGGAAATAGTTGAAGGGGAAGAGCCTCCCGAGAAATGTCCCGTATGCGGCGTAGGTCCCAAGTATTTCATAAAGGTGGAAGAAACTGAAGAAGAAGAAACTTCCGATGATAAGGAAAACATAGTAATAATCGGAGCGAGCGGTGCCGGAATGGGGGCTGCGGTTGAAATAAGAAAGAGAAACAAGGCAGCCGATATCACCATCTTGTCAAAAGAAGAAGTCAAGGGTTATTTCAGGCCTCAGCTCACAAAGATTCTGAGCCGTGATGATGTTACCCCTGATGAAATTGCTATAAAAAATGATGACTGGTTCAAGGAAAACAATGTAAAACTCCTTCTGAACAAAGTAGTAGAAAGAATCGATGCGAAAAATTCCAGAGTTATCCTTCAGGATAAGGAAGAAATCCCCTATACCAAGCTTATTATTGCTTCCGGAGCCGAAGTTTTTGTTCCTCCTTTTCCGGGAAGAGATAAGAAGGGTGTATTTACTTTAAGATACATAAAGGACAGCATAGAAATAAAATCCTATGCCAAGGACAAAAGAACGGCTGCTGTTATAGGGGGTGGGGTTTTAGGCTTGGAAACGGCAAACGAGCTTAACAAGATGGGGCTTAAGGTTTCGGTTATTGAAGTGGCCGACAGGATCCTTCCCAGGCAGCTTGATAAGGATGCATCTATTATATTGGAGCAAATTGTTGAAGGTGCTGGTATTAATTTCTTAAAGGGAGTAGGCACCAAGGAAATCTTAGGCGACGAAGCCGTAAAAGGCATATTGCTTGATAGCGGTGAAAGGGTTGATGCCGAAGTGGTAATTATTTCAACCGGGGTAAAAGCAAATACGGAAATTGCCAAGGATACCGGAATTGAAATAAAGAGGGCGATTGTGGTAAACGAAAGGATGGAAACATCCGTGCCGGGCATTTATGCCTGCGGTGACTGCGCCGAATTCCAGGGAATAAATTACGCCCTGTGGAGCGAAGCAATCGAGCAGGGCAAGGCTGCAGGGATTAATGCTGCCAAGGGGGATTACACATATACTACAATAATTCCTTCCACAACTTTGAATGCCTTCGGGACCGGTGTGTTCTCAATAGGAGATATTGGGTCCGATCCAAATGCAGAGTATAAAACATTCGAAAGAAAAGACGATAAAAACTACACTAAGCTTTATTTCAAGAACAATGTTTTGGCAGGAGGGATTTTAATAGGCGACATATCAGGGACCGTTGAATTGATGGAAGGTTTTGAAAAAAGTAAAACCATGGAAGAAATGGTAGAAATTTTTAAAGCATAATTTTTGGGATTGACTATACAAAATACGTGACTATATGCATGGGTCGCGTATTTTTTTATTTTTGGCTACATGTTATGACAAAATATTTTGGCACTGTCACTTATAATGTTTGATAGATTGCTTGGCTGTCTATATGTCATCTTGAGCTGTTTGTCATCCTGAGCTGTTTGTCATCCTGAGCGAAGCGAAGGATCTATGAGATTCTTCTGGCTGAGCCCTCAGAATGACACAATAACTGTCATCCTAAGCATTAACAAAGGCCCTGTGGGAGTTGGAAGGATTGGTTTATTATGTTGAATATGTATTCATTGAGAACTTCATCCTGGATTTCATCCTGCTCTATATTACCGGAAAGCTCATAAAGAGGGAAATAATTATAAAACGGATTCTTGCTGCATCTTTAATCGGGGCTCTGTATGTCATTGCGGCCTATTGGGTGGGCAGGGTCTTTATGACCTACTTCATTGTTAAATTCAGTGTTTCCCTATTGATGATAATGGTAGTCTATGATTCAAAAGGCATATTGACAAACATCAGGGTAATAATCTGTTTTTACATTACTTCACTGCTTATGGCCGGAATCATTTCCGCTTTATATTATTTTACATATGATAAATTGACCGTTAATGCAATTATCATGTCCATGTTTACAGGGTATGCAGCATTGCATTTCTTTTTTAAAGAAATTAAGGACAGAATCACAAGACATAATTACATTAGAAGGGTGACTGTAACAATCGGCAATAAATCCAAAACATTAAGGGGCTATATCGATACGGGCAATGAGCTTAGCGACCCGGTGACGGGAAAACCCGTAATGGTTGTAAACATTGACTGCATAAGGGATATGATAGGGGATGACTTATACCATAAAATAACGGATTTTTACGATAAAAAAAGCTATGAAAGCTTAATTTGCGAAAACAAGGCTGTTAATTTGAGAATCATCAAATACAACACCATAAGCAAGTTAAGCGAAACAATGGTTTGTATAGTGCCGGATGAAATTGAAATAATAAATGATAATAAAAAAATTCTTATCGATGCAATAATGGGTATTCATCCGAAAAAAATCAGCATGAATGATTATGATGCGCTTTTATTCAAAAAATTACTTGATTGGGAGATGGAGACGGAGAATGGCTATGTTAAATCCTATTAAAGCTTTATGTAATAGAATATTTAACTTCTTAATAGATAAATTAAATCTGGTCAAGGATATTTTCTATATCGGAGGAAGCGACACATTGCCGCCTCCATTGACGCAGGAGGAAGAAAGGGAAGCCATAAGCAGGCTTAAAGATTCCGAAGAGGCAAAAACAATTCTAATCGAGCACAATTTGAGGCTTGTTGTCTACCTGGCCAAAAAATTCGAGTCAACCGGCATAAATGTGGAAGATTTGATTTCCATTGGGACTATAGGATTAATTAAAGCAGTTAATACCTATAAGGCAGAAAAAAACATCAAGCTTGCCACCTATGCTTCCAAGTGCATCGAAAATGAAATCTTGATGCATTTAAGGCGGGTGGGAAAAACCAAGACGGAAATATCCTTTGATGAACCTTTGAATATTGACTGGGACGGAAATGAACTCTTGCTGTCCGATATTTTGGGGACAGAAGAGGACGTGGTCTTCCGCAACATGGAAAATGAGGTGGATTTGTGCCTTTTGAATGATTCAATACGAAAATTAAATAAAAGAGAATATATGATCATGAAATTAAGGTTCGGCCTTGATAACAGCAAGAGCTTCACACAGAAGGAAGTGGCCGATATACTTGGAATTTCCCAATCTTACATATCAAGACTGGAAAAAAAGATACTAAACAGGCTTAAAAAGGATATTAGCAAGGCTGTATAAAAAGATAGTGTCGGGGGGATAATTTTAAAGGGGGATAATTTTCTTTAAAGGGGAATCGACGATGATAAACAAAGTAGTTATATGTGGTGTCAACACTTCTCAACTGCCCACAATAAAGACATCGGAAATGAGGGATATGTTAAAGAAAATCCAGGAGGGTGATACGGAACTAAGGGAGCAATTCATCAAAGGCAATTTAAGACTTGTTCTCAGTGTGATTCAAAGGTTTAATACAAGAAATGAGCCTGTTGACGATTTGTTTCAAATCGGTTGTGTAGGTTTGATAAAAGCCATTGATAATTTTGACTTATCCTTGGATGTAAAGTTCTCTACATATGCGGTTCCCATGATAATAGGGGAAATCAGGAGATATTTGAGAGACAATAATTCCATCAGGGTATCAAGGTCTATGAAGGATACTGCCTATAAGGCCCTGCAGGTAAGAGAAAGATTAACCGCTCAAAATTCACAGGAGCCTACGATTGCTGAAATCGCCGAAGAAGTCGGTGTAGACAAGGAAGAAATCATATTCGCTTTAGAGTCTATACAGGAGCCGGTATCCTTGTTTGAACCCATTTACAATGACGGGGGAGACGCTCTGTATGTTTTGGACCAGGTGAAGGATGAAAAGAATATCGATGAGAAATGGATTGAGAAAATAACTTTGGAAGATAGTATAAAAAATTTGTCCGAGAGGGAAAAGCAAATTGTTGATATGCGTTTTTACAAGGGCAAAACCCAGATGGAAGTGGCTGAGGAAATCGGAATTTCGCAAGCCCAGGTATCCCGCCTTGAAAAGTCAGCCTTGAACCAATTGAGGAAGGGATTCAAAACATCGTAAAAGTATGACACGAAGATAGGCATCAATTGCTCAAAATTTCAATTAATGTGTGGATTT
>DCDC01000124.1 GCA_002316225.1 Firmicutes bacterium UBA1065
ACAAGGTCACTAATGGCAGGATAAATACGGATAAGCAAACATTAAAAGATAAATTGGCTGAAGCAGAAATGAATGCAGTTTTGGAAGCATTAAAATATTGCAAGGGAAACAGAACCAAGGCAGCAAATTTATTGGGCATACATCGAACAGCCCTTTATAAAAAATTAGGCAGCCATGGTATTGATATAAAGACTATATAGGTGTAGACAAATCTCTACACTTGAAAAAACTGTATACAATTATCTACAATCATAATTTTGTCCCAAAATCAACAAGGATTATTAACAGCATAAATTTACAAAAAAAGGAGTGTATACAATTATCTACACTCTTTTTTATTTGTTTATTTTTGCCCCTTTACTGAAATAAGTGCTAAAAAAGATGTTCAAATATCAACGAAGAAAAGTGTCAAAAGAATTAGGTAATTGGCATAATAATTGCTTCGTGCAAAATTGAATAATTATAATAATTATTCAATTTACATAAGGAGGTAAATAATGAGGGAAGTTGTAATTGTAAGTGCCGTAAGAACACCCATAGGGAGTTTTGGAGGATCCTTTAAGGATATACCGGCGGTTAAGCTTGGGGCTGTTGCAGCTAAAGGAGCCTTAGAGAGGGCAAATGTCAAGCCGGAAATGGTTGATGAGGTTATTTTCGGAAATGTTCTCCAGGCAGGAATAGGACAAAATTTAGCAAGACAAGTGTCTGTTGGGATAGGTGTACCCTTGGAAGTTCCTTCAATGACAATCAATAAAGTTTGCGGCTCGGGTTTAAAAGCAGTTCAGCTTGCTGCCCAGGCAATAATGTGCAAGGAGGCTGATGTTGTTCTTGCGGGTGGCGCAGAAAATATGAGCCTGGCACCATATATCGTCCCAAAAGTAAGGTGGGGCTTAAGGATGGGTGACGGAGCCCTTGTGGATACCATGGTGGCAGATGGCTTGACTGATATTTTCAATAACTATCATATGGGAATCACAGCAGAGAACATAGCGGAACAGTGGAATATATCAAGGGAGGAACAGGACGAATTTGCGGTTAGAAGCCAAAACAGGGCAGAAGCGGCAATAAAGCAGGGAAGATTCAAGGATGAGATTGTTCCGGTGGAGATACCCCAAAAAAGAGGCGACCCATTAGTAATTGATACGGATGAATACCCAAGGTTTGGTACAACCATAGAAGCCTTGGCAAGATTGAAGCCGGCTTTCAAAAAAGACGGTACCGTAACTGCAGGAAATGCATCAGGAATAAATGACGGTGCAGCCGCTGTACTGGTAATGTCTAAGGAAAAAGCAGATGAGCTTGGCCTTAAGCCCCTGGTTACAATCGTATCTTATGCATCTGCAGGGGTGGATCCGAAAATAATGGGATACGGACCTGTTCCTGCAAGTAAAAAAGCTCTGGAAAAAGCCGGGATGACCATAGAAGACATTGACCTGGTAGAAGCCAATGAAGCTTTTGCGGCCCAGTCTTTGGCTGTAGTCAAGGATTTGGGACTTGACCCTGAAAAAACAAATGTTAACGGTGGAGCAATCGCCTTAGGCCACCCAATCGGATGTTCCGGAACAAGAATTCTTGTTACCTTAATCCATGAAATGATTAAAAGAGATGCCCATAAAGGTCTGGCAACCTTATGCATAGGCGGCGGCCAGGGAACAGCATTAATTGTTAAAAGATGAGAAGGAGGGTTTGGATTGAACAAGGTCATTTCTGTAAAAGAAGCAGTTGATATGATTCATGACGGTATGACAGTCATGATTGGCGGTTTCCTGGGATGTAAAAATCCCTTTAAACTCATTGATGCACTTGTTGAAAAGGGTGTTAAGGATCTTACATTAATAGCAAACGACACCGCTTTTCCCGAGATTGGGATTGGAAAATTAATTGTCAATAAACAGGTGAAAAAATTAATTGCTTCTCATATAGGCACAAACAAGGAAACAGGCAATCAAATGAATTCAGGAGAATTGAAGGTTGAATTGGTTCCCCAGGGCACCCTGGCAGAAAGAATCAGGGCAGCAGGAGCAGGACTAGGTGGAATTCTAACCCCAACTGGATTAGGTACCTTAGTGGCTGAGGGCAAAACCATTATTGAAGTTGACGGTAAAGAATACCTGTTGGAAAAACCCTTAAGGGCCGACATAGCACTTATCGTTGGAGCCAAGGTTGATAAAAAGGGCAATGTAAGGTATTCAAAAGCAACAAGAAACTTTAATCCTCTAATGGCTACCGCTGCTGACATTGTAATAGTTGAAGCAGATGAAATAGTTGAAGTCGGTGAAATAGATCCGGATGATGTCATGACTCCCGGAATATTTGTTGATTACATTGTAGGAGGTAGTGAATGATGGATGATAAAAATTATATTGCCAAAAGAGTGGCTAAAGAATTAAAGGACGGGGATGTTGTTAATTTGGGCATAGGTTTGCCAACCTTAGTTGCTAATTATATACCTGAAGGCATTGAAATTACACTGCAGTCAGAAAATGGATTCCTGGGAATGGGACCTGCAGCAGAACCGGGTCAGGAAGACCCTTATTTGGTAAATGCAGGAGGAGTTCATGTGACAATAAATCCGGGAGGGGCATTTTTTGACAGTGCTGATTCATTCTTAATCATAAGAGGGGGACACGTGGATGCAACAGTCTTAGGTGCCCTGGAAGTTGACGAAAAAGGCAACCTTGCAAATTGGATGGTGCCCGGCAAGATGGTTCCCGGAATGGGAGGAGCAATGGACCTTGTAACAGGTGCCAAAAAGGTTATAGTTGCCATGAACCATACTGCGAAAGGCAACCATAAAATTTTAAAGGAATGCAAGTTGCCTTTGACAGCCGTAAATGCAGTTGACTTAATAGTTACTGAAATGGGTGTGATGGAGGTAACCGACGAAGGCCTTGTTCTGAAAGAAATCAACCCCAAGTATACTGTTGAAGATGTACAAAAGGCTACAGGTGCTCCTTTAATCATATCTGAAAATTTAATTGAGATGGAAAAACAGGATTAATTCTGATAGATGGAGGTAGAGTGAAATGTTAAAGGACAAAGTATGTATCGTGACCGGAGCAGCAAGCGGCATCGGTTTGGCTATAGCAGAAGCCTTTACAAATGAAGGTGCAAAAGTTGTAATGGCAGACATAAATGAAGCCAAATTACAAGAAGAAGCAGAAAGAATAGGAGGAGTGTGGTTAAAAGTTGATTTAAGCAAAAAAGAAGATTGCAAAGCCTTAGTTGATTTTACCATAGCAAATTTTTCGACGGTGGATGTATTGGCAAATATCGCAGGAATTCAAACAGTGAGCCCGATTGAAGATTTTCCCGAAGAAAGATGGCAGTTCATGATAGATTTGATGCTGACTGCCCCCTTCTTGCTGACAAAATACGTTTGGCCATATATGAAGGAAAAAGGCTGGGGGAGAATAATCAATATGGGGTCAATTCACGGGCTTGTTGCTTCGGAGTATAAAGTGGCTTATATTTCCGCAAAACATGGCCTTGGGGGTCTTACAAGGACGACGGCCGTAGAAGGCGGAAAATATGGGATTACATGCAACATGATATGCCCGTCATACGTCAGGACACCCTTGGTAGACAAACAAATTGCTGACCAGGCTAAAAACCACGACATACCTGAAGATAAAGTTGTATCGGACATTATGCTTTCAAAGGCCTTTATCAAAAAATTATTGGATCCAAAAGATATAGGAGAAGTTGCCAAATTCTTATGCTCTGATACAGGAGATTACATTACCGGCTCAATGCTGACAATTGATTGCGGGTGGACTGCGTCTTAATGCCTGTTTAGATAAGGAAGCTACATGTTAAAAATAAAGGAGGTATGCACATGTATGGAATTATTTTAGGCTTGGTTCTGTTGATGTTTTTAGCATACAGGGGATACTCCATTCTTTGGGTTGCTCCCGTATGCGCCTTGGTAGTCGGCTTGACAGGAGGCCTTGAACCTGTTGAAATGTACAAGGAAACATATATGACAGGTCTTGCGGGTTATTTAAAATCCTGGTTCCCGGTATTTATGCTGGGTGCAATTTTTGGAAGCTTGATGGATTATACAGGTGCTGCAAAATCTATTGCTCGTTGGCTTACTCAGAAATTAGGTCCTAAAAGAGCCATTATTGGAGTTGTTGTCGGATGCGGGGTATTGACATATGGCGGCATAAGCTTGTTTGTTGTTGTATTTGTAATGTATCCCTTAGGGCTTGAATTATTCAGAGAAGCTAATATTACAAGGAAGTTGCTTCCAGGTGCGATAGCCCTGGGTTCATTTACCTTTACCATGACTGCTATTCCGGGTACCCCTCAGATTCAGAACATTATACCGACAAGTTATTACGGGACCAGTCCTACTGCTGCTCCGGTAATGGGCATAGTTGCAGCTGTTCTCATGTTTATATTGGGTGTATTATGGCTCCAGTACAGGGAAAGAAAATATACAGCAGCAGGGGATGTATTTACCGAGCCCAAGAACAGACAGGGTATAGAGGTAGACTATAGCGACCTGCCAAACCCGTACTTATCATTTTTACCTTTATTAGCGGTTATAATAACAATGAATGTTTTAAAATTTGATATTATTGTTGCTTTAATTTGCGGCATTGTTCTCTCGATGATCATAA
>DCDC01000173.1 GCA_002316225.1 Firmicutes bacterium UBA1065
TTATAAGAATGTGGGCATATCCCAGGTATTTACCCTGGATATCAATGAAATAATGAAGAGAAAAGATGAATTCGTCCAGCTTATAGATGAGATTACCGGTGATAAGTACTATTTGATAATCATGGCGGTAACCGATATAGTAAATGAAGGCTCATATATTTTTTATACTTCAGCGAGAGAAAAGCTGATGAAAATTGTTTTCGAAAAAGATGTATACCAGGGTATTTATATAGATAAATATGTTTCAAGAAAGAAACAAATAGTTCCAAGAGTAATAAACGCTTTGAATCAAATCAGGTGATTATATTTTCCTGAAAGTATGCCCCTCTCCGTATAATATTTTACGCATATTGTAAGATGCGTTTACAAACAGTATGGATAAAATCATGATTGTGCCAGCGGCCCTAATATTATGGGGGATGGCATAAACCAAAACTTCCATTACAGGGTGGATATAATTTACCAGCAAAAGGGCCATAATTCCCCATAGCAGGGAAAACTCCGGACAAATGTAGGAATGAAGATTAAACGGATATTGGCTGTAATCCCACAATTTGCAATGAAAAACCCTGTCAAGGATCCTTCCTGTCACATATTCAAGGAGGGTTACTGAAGCTATGCTGCATAGAGTTGCTCCCATAAGGGCATGCAGGGGATTATGGATGGTCAATTCGCACAAGATAAAAATTTCTATTATTAAAATACCGCATATGCCGTACAAGGGGCAAAATCCCCTGGTCAGAAATCCTCTGCTGATATAAAGCTTTCCCTCCGCAAAACTTCTGAAAACAGTCTCCCCCAGGAAGCCCAAGAACCCGTAAACTATGAAAAAAAGCAAAAAATTCATGATATCATAATGCATATTTCCCACTCCTTTACTTGTATTCTTTGGAGCATTTAAAGAAATATGCCATGATACAAATTCCAGTTCTTGATTTTATTGGTTCTTAAGACAATAAAATTCTCTTCCCTTGAAATTAATGCTTTTGGAAAAAATCAATCCCATCAAATACAAAAGAGACAATATTATTATGGAAGAAGTAAGAGCTAAAATGGGGTTGGAGGTCTTTTGAAACAAAAGGAAGGAATATCTGGATAAAATTCCGGCAATTATTGCGGCCGTGACAGGTTTGATAATCCAGTTTGAAATATCAAAAAGGATGCTTGATACCTGCAGCAACCTGAACAGGTATAAAACAGTATTAAGTATTGTAGTTATGAACAAGGCAAATAAATACGCATCAAAACCGTATATGGGGACAAATACGTATATGATGGAAATTTTCAGTACTGATTCAATTGTATTGACCATAAAGGAGCTAATTTGCTCACCAAGGGCGTTAAGGGCCGAGGAAATGACCATATTCAAATACATGAAAGGACATATATAAGATATTAATTTTATCATGGTACCCACCTGGCGGTTATTGTAAACAGCCATAGCTATCTCCTCGGGGAAGGAGACAAATACAGCCACAACCCATATACCCGAAATGGCAGTAAAATGTATTACTTGGGACAAGGTTTTTGAGACGCTTTTTTCATTTGCAAGGGCATTGTCTCCAGCCACAGAAGGTATCAAGAGGGATGACAGGGATGTCAGTATTGAAGAAGGAAAGAACAAGAGGGGGAGGACCATCCCCTTAATCATTCCGTAGAGGCTTATGGCTGTTTCGGAGGGCAACCCGTAAAGTAAAAGCCTAGCCGGAATCAAGGTGTTTTCTATTGTTCTTAGAATCGAGTTCATGTTGGATGTGGCGGAAAGAGGAAGAGAAATACCTAGAAACTTAAAGACCATGTTGTCTGCCTTTTTCTGGGTCTTGCCTGCAAAAGGCTTCTTATCCATTATATAGAAAAGCCAAACCACAATTAAGGCAAATATTTCTTCTGCAGTCATTCCGATAGCTATGGCCCCGCATGCGTATTCCAAACCTTTGGGAAGGCAGGTATCCATCAGGTAAATTATTAGAAATATTCTTACAAACTGCTCGGTCATCTGTATGATGGAAGGCTGGGTCACCTTGCCCAAGGCATAAAAATAACCCTTGTAGCAGTTTGAAATTGCCAGTATGGGAAGACTTGGAGCCAGGTACAACAAGGCCTGGACCGTCCTTTTATCATTCAGCAGGGATGAGCCTATATAGTCGGCAAAGCAGTAGAGCACAGCTCCTGCCGCAAAGCCCGTTATGATTGAAATGCATAAGGATTGGTGAAGAACTCTTTTTGCATTGGAATAGTTTTTAAGGGCAAGCTCTTCAGAAATCAGTTTTGAAATGGCAACCCTTATCCCTGCCGTTGCAAGGGTGACCATGAGAAAGTAAAAGGAAAGAATCAGTTGATACAGGCCGATTCCTTCCGATCCTATGGTGTTGGCCAGGTAAATCCTGAAAAACATCCCCACAAAGCGGACGGATGTGGTAGCTATAGTCAATATCAAGGTACCGATTATAATTTTTTCCCTTTTCATTCCCCACCTCAAGATTTTTACTAATATAACTATATGCCGTATATTTGGATTTATTTTAAGCAAAAATACAATAAAAAAAGCAATGAAAGAACCATTGCAAATTAAATCAAACCCCTTTATGCCATCCAAAGCATAAGTGAAGTATCTAAACCAGGCAAAAAATAATAAAAATATCCGCTCACGGTTTCGGACACGAATAATTCTAAAGCTCATTCCGGCCAAAAATCCTACAGCTTGCGAACT
>DCDC01000082.1 GCA_002316225.1 Firmicutes bacterium UBA1065
GGAAGAATTCTTCCATACCTTCAATGCCTTGTATGAAGCAAACAAACAAATAATAGTATCCAGTGATAATCCTCCTTCTGAAATTCCTACCCTGGAAGACAGGCTGCGTTCACGTTTCGAATGGGGATTGATAGCTGATATCCAGCCTCCGGACTATGAAACAAGAATTGCAATATTGAGAAAAAAAGCTGAATCAGAAAACTATAATGTTCCTGATGAAGTATTGGCATACATTGCCCAGCACATACAATCAAACATTCGTAAGCTTGAAGGGGCACTTATCCGCATATATGCCTATGCATCTCTTACAAACAAAAAGGAAGTCACTCTTGAATTGGCTCAGGAAGCATTAAAACACCTGCTGGCAAAGGATAAAAAAATATCTGTTTCCGATATTAAAGAAGTTGTAGCAAATTACTACAATATTTCCATAGATGAAATAGTATCCAAAAAGAAAACCAAGGATATCGCATATCCGAGACAAATTGCCATGTATATAGCAAGAAGGCTCACTGACCTGTCCCTGCCCAAAATAGGTGAAGAATTCGGTGGCAGAGATCATTCAACGGTTCTGCATGCCTGCAACAAGGTTGAAGAAGATATGGAAAACAGCCAGGAGATCAAAAAGAATGTGGACGATTTAATTTCTATGCTCAATAATTAACATATAAATGTTGACAAACGGTTGGCAGAATTTATGAAAACAAATAAATAAAGGAATAATTATAATAAATTATATAACCATCAACATAATAAATTTTTTAAAATCCTTTTAATTACAATATTACATATGGTTTTCAACAAATTAACACTGCCTACTAATATTACTACTAAAGATATTATATATTTCTATTTATTGAAGCAAAAATTTTATCAACAAAAATTACTGGAAGGAGCCTGTTATGAAAGTAAAAATCAACCAAAATGATCTTAATAAAGCTATCAATATAGTACAAAAAGCTGTTTCAGTCAGAACACCCCTCCCTATATTATCGGGAATACTTATTGAAGCAAAAAATAATGAACTAATTTTAACGGCAACTGATTTGGATTTGGGTATTAAAACATATTCACCCTGTGAAATTGAAGAAGAAGGTTCAATTGTTGTTCAGGCAAGGCTGATAGGGGATTTTGTCAGAAAGCTTCCCTCAAATTCCTATGTCTTTATTGAAACAAAAAATAACAACAATATGGAAATAAAATGCATGAATTCCGAAATAAATATACTTGGTAATTCAGCCGATGAATATCCTGACAGCACCTTCAACCATGAAGGACAATCTTTCAGGATAAAATCAGAAGTACTTAAAAATTTGATAAAGCATACATATTTTGCCGCAGCATTAGAGAATATCAAACCCATATTCACAGGCTGCCTCCTTGAAATTAAAAATAAGGTTTGTACCCTTGTTGCCCTTGACGGGTACAGGATGGCGGTAAAAAGGGAATCTATAGATTATGATGGAGAAATTTCAATTGTGGTTCCTGCCAAGACTTTATTTGAAATATACAGGATAATTGAGGAAGATCAGGGTGAAACCCAAATTGTGGCATCAGAAAGCCATATTTCCTTTAAGGTTGACAATACTATTATAATGTCAAATCTCCTGGAAGGAAAATTTATAGACTACGAAGGAATTATAAAAGATAATTATGTTTCTGTCGTTAAAGTTAATAAGGAAGAAATCAGGGACAGTATTGAAAGGGCATCCCTTCTTGCCAGGGAAGACAAGAACAATTTGATTATTCTTGATATTAAGGATTTCAGTATGAAGATTTATTCTGCTTCCGAATACGGCAATGTGGAAGAAAATGTTTACATTGACAAGGAAGGGGAAGATATAAAAATCGGATTTAATTCAAAATATCTCATGGATTATTTGAAAGTGACGGACAGTGAAATGATTTCTCTTAATTTAATAGGAAAAAACAATCCTTGCTTTATTAAAGAAGAAAAAGAAGAAAACAAGGATAACTATATTTACATGGTTCTGCCTGTCCGAATCAGCTAAGCATATGTCTCAAATTTTAATTTCAAAATTTGGTGACAGTGCTTACCTGAGCTATAACGAAGGATCTTATAAGGGTATGGGGACACACCTCTACTTTAGTGTCAGTCTCTGAAGATCAGAGGAATGTCCCCAATTTGAAAAAGAAAGGGTATTGTATGGAAGAAATAAAAATTAACACGGAATATATTAAATTAGACCAGCTTTTGAAGTTTGCAAATGCAGTTGATGGCGGAGGCATGGCAAAAATGGCAATATTGGAAGGGTTGGTGAAGGTTAACGGGGAAGTTGTTTTACAAAGAGGGAAAAAGTTAAGAGAAGGGGATATAGTTGAATTCAATAACAAAAAATATATAATAAAAAGGTATGGCGACATACCTTTAACATAGTATTACCATATTAAGTATAAGGTCTCCGGTCAGAAAGAGGAAGAATGATAGTAAATAAGCTTATAATTAAGAATTACAGGAATTTCAAGGAAGCTGAAGCGGAATTAAATGATTCTCTAAATCTTTTCATTGGAGAAAACGGCCAGGGAAAGACCAACCTCATGGAGTCCATATATATAGCATCCATAGGAAGAACTTTCAGGCAAAACAGTGAAAACGAACTGATTAATTTTAACGAAAATAAAAGCTCCGTGGAAATCCACTTAACCAAAAATAATTATAAGGTAATAATAGAAATACGTTTGGAAAAAAACAAAAAGAAACAGGTTTTTATCAATGGAGTCAAGCTTGACAAAACATCCGAGATGATAGGAATTTTGAACAATGTTATATTTACTCCCGATGATATGAAAATAATCAAGGGAAGTCCGGTGGAAAGGCGGAGGTTTATCAATATAGACATATCTCAAATAAAGCCAAAGTACAAGTATTTACTGAATAAATACAAAAAAATCACCACCGAAAGAAACATGCTCCTGAAGAACTATCACACAAGATATGAAAACAAGGACATCATCGGTATCTGGAATGATTACCTGGTAAACACTGGAACGGAAATAATCCTTTACCGGAACGAATACATAAATAAATTAAAAAAATACTCCGGGGATATTTATTCAAACTTGACAGGTAACAAGGAAAAATTGGATATATCCTATTACAGCAACATTGGACCTGTTACGGACAGGGAAGAAGTAAAAACATTATTTTATGATAAAATAAAAAAGAATTTCAACAATGAAATTCTGAGGGGAACTTCCCTCTACGGTCCTCATAAAGATGATTTGACAGTAAAAATCAACGGTAAGGAATGCAAGTATTTTGGCTCACAAGGACAGCAGAGGTCTGCAGTTTTGGCCTTAAAGCTTGCTGAGATAGAAATTATCAGGGAAGAAGCAGGCGAATATCCCATTTTATTGTTGGATGATGTATTGTCAGAGCTTGACAACAAAAGAAAATCCTACCTGATTGAACATATTAAAGGTATACAGACAATTATCACAAGCACTGACTACCATGAGCTGAATGCTTTAACCAGGAATTTCAATAAAAAAATTTTTTATATAAACGAAGGAAAAATTAGTAGTATTTTAGATTAGAGGAGAAATAAATGGCGACGGAAAAAAATAACAATCATTACAGTGCAGATCAGATCCAGGTTCTTGAAGGTTTGGAGCCTGTAAGAAAAAGACCGGGAATGTATATCGGGTCTACGGGGGAAAGAGGGCTTCACCAGCTGATTTATGAAGTCGTGGACAACAGCATAGATGAAGCACTGGCAGGATTCTGCGATACCATTAAGCTGACCATATTTGAAGATAATTCCGTGCAGGTAGTAGACAACGGAAGGGGCATTCCCATTGAAACCAATAAAAAAACCGGTAAATCAACACTTGAAACTGTATTGACCGTTCTGCATGCAGGCGGAAAGTTTGACAACGATGCATACAAGGTTTCCGGAGGACTCCACGGGGTCGGAGTTTCTTGCGTAAATGCCCTGTCAGACTATATGATTGCAGAGGTAAACTGGAACGGGAAAAGGTACAGGCAAAGGTATGAGAGAGGTATTGCAAAGACAGAAGTTGAATGTATAGGCAATACCAATCAAACAGGAACCAGCATAAGATTCCTTCCCGATGCGACGATTTTTGATACCATAGAGTTTAATTACACAACCATAAAACACAGAATGAGGGAACTGGCCTTTTTAAACAAGGGAATAAAGATAATCCTTGAAGACAAAAGGACCAAAACAAAAAATGAGTTTCATTTTGAAGGAGGAATCAGAGAGTTTGTAAAGTATTTAAACAGCAAAAAAGAACCCCTTCACAATGATGTCATTTACACCGAAGCAACAAAGGATAAGGTAGTTGTAGAATTTGCCATTCAATATACAGATTCTTACAACGAAAACATGTTTTCATTCGTAAACAATATCAATACCATAGAGGGCGGAACCCATTTAGTGGGATTTAAGACTGCCCTTACCCGGGTCATAAACGACTATGCAAGAAAAGCAGGTTTATTGAAAGATAATGATGTGGCAATAACCGGCGAAGACATTAGGGAAGGAATTACCGCAATCTTGTCGATTAAGGTATCAAATCCTCAATTTGAAGGCCAGACCAAGACCAAGCTGGGAAACAGCGAAATAAGAGGTATAGTTGACAGTATTACGGGAGAGGCCTTAAGCATATATTGCGAGGAAAATCCAAAGACTGCAAAAGCCATAGTTGAAAAATCTTTAAAATCAGCAAGAGCCAGGGAAGCTGCCAGGAAAGCAAGGGACCTGGTAAGAAGAAAGAGTGCCCTTGAAAGCATGGCTTTACCGGGCAAATTGGCAGACTGCTCCGAAAAAGACCCTGCTCTCAGTGAAATTTGCATAGTAGAGGGTAATTCGGCAGGCGGTTCTGCTAAGGAAGGAAGGGACAGGAGGACCCAGGCCATACTTCCCCTGAGGGGTAAAATATTAAATGTTGAAAAATCAAGAATAGACAGGATACTAAACTCCGAAGAAATAAAAAATATGATTACAGCCTTCGGCTGCGGCATAGGGGAAGATTTTGATATTTCAAAATTGAGATATCATAAAATCATAATCATGACGGATGCCGACGTAGACGGAGCCCACATAAGAACTTTGCTGCTGACATTTTTCTACAGGTATATGAAAGAACTCATTACCGGAGGATATGTTTATGCTGCCCAGCCTCCCTTGTACAGGGTTAAAAAGGGTAATTTTGAAAAATATGTATACAGCGATTCAGAGCTTAACCAGCTCTTAGAGGAAATTGGCAGGGATAATAAAATTGAAATCCAAAGGTATAAGGGTCTCGGAGAAATGGACCCGGAACAACTTTGGGAAACAACCATGAATCCGGAAACCAGGATCCTCTTGAGAATAAATGAGGATGATGCCATGGAAGCAGATGAAATATTCAATGTCCTAATGGGAGACAAGGTGGGTCCCAGAAGGGAATTCATTGAAGAAAATGCCAAGTATGTACAGAATTTAGATATATAGACTTGAGGGATAGTAAATGAACGAAAAAGATAACAGCAAAATCATAGATGTAAAAATCACAGAAGAAATGAAAAAGTCTTATTTGGACTATGCCATGACCGTAATCGTGTCAAGAGCATTGCCGGATGTGAGGGACGGACTTAAGCCGGTTCACAGGAGAATCTTGTATTCTGCCAGTGAGTTAGGACTTTTGCCGGATAAGCCCCACAAGAAGAGTGCCCGTATAGTGGGAGACGTTTTGGGTAAATATCATCCCCACGGAGATACAGCCGTGTATGATGCTATGGTAAGGTTGGCCCAGAACTTCTCCATGCGTTATCCTTTGATAGACGGACATGGAAACTTCGGCTCCATAGACGGAGATGAGGCAGCGGCAATGCGTTATACCGAAGCCCGCATGTCCAGCATAGCAATGGAGATGCTCCGGGATTTGAACAAGGATACGGTTGATTTCAGACCCAATTTCGATGAAACTCTGAAAGAGCCCGTTGTACTTCCAAGCCGATTTCCCAATTTGCTTGTAAACGGGTCATCAGGTATTGCAGTGGGAATGGCAAGCTCCATACCTCCCCATAACATCGGAGAGGTAATAAACGGGATAATTGCTTACATCAATAATCCCGACATCGATATTCCCGGACTCATGAGGTATATAAAGGGTCCTGACTTTCCAACGGGTGCCATTATAGAAGGCAAGGACAACATTAAAAATGCATATATGACGGGGAAGGGAATATTAAAGGTTAAGGCTAAAGTTGAAATAGAAGAAATGAAAAACGGCAAAAGCCGCATTTTGGTTACGGAGCTTCCATACCAGGTCAACAAGGCAAGGTTAATCGAAAAGATTGCCGAGCTAGTAAGGGATAAGTATATTGAGGGAATTTCCGACATCAGGGATGAAAGCGACCGGACAGGAATGAGGATTGTAATTGAAATTAAAAGAGATTATAATCCAAACATTGTATTGAATCAATTATACAAGCATACCCAGCTCCAGGACAGCTTCAGTGTGATTATGATTGCCTTGGTAGATAATGAGCCTAAGGTTTTAAACCTGAAAGAAATGATTTATCATTACGTAGAACATCAAAGGAATGTCATCGTAAGAAGAACAAGGTATGATTTGAGCAAGGCTGAGGCAAGGGCCCATATAGTTGAAGGTTTACTCATAGCAATAGACAATATTGATGAGGTAATAAGAATAATAAGGGCATCCTATGACGATGCCGAGAAAAGGTTGATGGAGGCATTTAAATTAACAGAAATTCAAGCCAGGGCAATAGTAGATATGAGGCTGAGACGCCTTCAGGGTCTTGAAAGAGAAAAGTTAAAGGCCGAATATGAAGACCTTATCAAAATGATAAACAGGTTTAAGGAAATCCTGGCCAATCAGCATTTGGTAGACCAGATAATAACGGATGAGCTGAAAGAAATAAAAAACAAATTTTATGATGAGAGAAGGACAGAGATCAAGGCCGAAGAAGGAGAAATCAATGTAGAAGATTTGATTGAGGAAGAAAAGGTTGCTATCACCCTGACCCATTTCGGCTATATAAAAAGGCTTCCCGAAGATACTTACAAGGCTCAAAACAGGGGCGGCAAGGGCATTACCGCCATAACCACAAGGGACGAAGACTTTGTAACGGATTTGTTTATTACCTCCACCCACGATTACCTCTTGTTTGTTACAAACAAGGGAAAAATATACAAAATAAAGGCTTATGAAGTGCCTGAAGCCAGACGCCAGGCTAAGGGAACCGCCGTAATAAACCTGATAGAAATTGAACCCGGTGAAAAGATCAGATCATTGATTCCCATAAGAGAATTCAACGACGATGAATTTTTGGTATTTGTAACCAAGAACGGAATAATCAAAAAAACTAAGCTCAGTGAGTTTGAATCCAACAGGAAAACCGGTTTGGTAGCCATAAAAATCGCGGAAGACGATGAATTGATAAGCGTGAATAAGACAGACGGCACAAAGGATATATTTATTGTTACCAAGTTGGGAAAAGGCATCAGGTTCCATGAAAGCGACGTAAGAGATATGGGCAGAAACACTATGGGAGTCAGGGCAATAACACTTGAAGACAATGATGAACTTGTTGCCATGAGCATCATTGAAAAAAGTGACGAAGATAAACATATATTAACGATTACGGAAAACGGCTATGCCAAAATTACCCTGTCTTCGGAATATAGGCCTCAAAACAGGGGTGGCAAGGGTATGAAAGCTCACAATATCAATAAAAAGACAGGGAATATAGTGAATTCTCTCATAGTCAAAAAAGAAGATGATGTCATGATATTAAGCACAAGCGGAACAATAATCAGGATGCATGCAAGTGATATTTCCGTGATGGGAAGGGATACTCAGGGTGTAATAGCCATGAGGTTGAAAGATGACGACAAGGTTGCTTCAATAGCAAAAATATATTCAGAAGAAGAAGAATTAGAAGAATAATGGAGGGGAATTATGTCTTTGGAAATTGAAAGTAAGTTGCAGGGAAAGGATGTAGTGATAAGACCTATTGGAGAAGTGGATATTTACACTTCTCCCGAGCTTAAGAACAATGTTTTGTCATTGATTGAAGACAAGAAGACGGATATCGTCATCGACGGAGAATCTTTAGACTATATCGATTCCACCGGTTTAGGTGTTTTAATGTGCATTTATAAGAAGCTGCAGGAAAAGAATTTGAATTTTAAGATTGTTAACTTAAAGCCTAACATCTATAAGTTGTTTGATATTACTGGCTTAAACAAGGTTTTCGATATCCGGGAGTGATGAAAATGGATAAAGTTTTTTTAAGAATTCCTAAAAAATCCGAATATATGAGTACAATAAGGCTGACATCATCCGCTCTTGCCAATTTAAGGGGGTTCAATGTTGACGAAATAGAAGATATAAAGGTTGTAATTTCCGAGATTTGTACTTTCTTTATCAAGAATTTGGAGGAGTCTGCAAAAGATTTTGAAATTTCTTATCAGATCCCCGATAACAAGATTATCGTGACGGTTAGGGATTTAAATGCCGGCCGGATACTTGAAGAAAAATTAAACAATGATATGAGCATTATGATTATTGAAAGTTTGTCCGATAATTTTAACTGTGATTTGGACAATAAATCATTTACTTTTGAAAAAATTAAAGCAGGCGTTGATTAATATGAGTGAAGTGAGTAAAAACTCAAAAAGTATAAAAAACTATGATTTGTTTTTACTTTATCATGAAACCAAAGACATAGAAATAAGGAATCAAATTTTTGAAAAATACAGGTATATGGCTGAAATAATATCAAGAAAATACTCCAACAGGGGTATTGAGCATGACGATATATATCAGATTGCATGCATGGGGCTGATTTTTGCCATAGAGAGATTTGATATAACAAAGGGATTTGAATTTACAAGCTTTGCCACCCCTACCATATTGGGAGAAATAAAAAAATATTTCAGGGATAAGGGCTGGGCTGTCAAGGTGCCCAGAAAAATCCAGGAAATATCAAGAAAAGTAAACGAATACAACAATATTTTGTCTTCACAGCTTCACAGGGCTCCAACCATAAGAGAAATTGCCGAATATGCAAACAGTACCGAAGAAGAAGTTTTGGAAGCCTTTGAAGCAGGTAAAATGTTTAATTCCCAGTCCCTGGACGAAAAATTTGATTTCAGCAAGGATGAAAATGACATATCCCTCATGGATGTTGTGGGGGCTGAGGATAAATATTACAATATGATTGAAAACAAGGATTTCATAACAAAGTCCATGAGTAAATTGAACGAATTGGAAAAAAACATAATAATAAAAAGATTCTATGAGAACAAAACTCAGAGCGATATAGCAAAGGAACTAAAAATATCTCAAATGACCGTATCAAGAATAGAAAAAAGGTCATTGGAGAAATTAAGAATGGAATACTACAGGTAAAAGGAGGTAATATGAAGAAAAAGGGAAGCATATTTGTATTAGGGGTTTTTGTCCTTGTATTTTTGCTTATCAACTCCTTCACCGGTATAATTAAGTTTGTTACGGACTATTTGTGGTTTAAAGAGGTGGGATATACTCAAACATTTCTTACAAGAATTAAAGCTCAGATGGTCATAGGCCTTCCGGTTTTCATCATCCTGACCATCTTCTTGTATGTTTTCGTTAAGAGGCTGAAGAAGAAATACGATGAAGAATCGGAAGTAATAAGTGTAAATAAAAAAGTAAATTTGGCAATTAAGTTGATATCTGCCGGAGCAAGTCTCCTGATAACCTTGAATATTACATCCACTATGTGGTTTCAGATACTACAGTACATAAACAGCCAGGACTTCGGAACTTTAGACCCCATTTTTAATAATGAAGTAAGTTTTTATGTTTTCAAGCTGCCACTTATAAATACGGTCATCGGTTCTCTCATATCCATCTTATTCTTGATGACCTTTGTTATAGTCTTGTTTAACGCTTATCTTGCAGTCAGGGAAGGCATAAAAAATGTTTCGGAACAATTTGAAGAAATCCGCCAATTCCCCCGTCAGCAACTGGATTTAAACAAAATTTTGAATAAAAAGTTTGCCGAAAGGATAATAAACCAGGTTTCAATTATCGGCTTTTTATTATTTTTGTTATTGGGTGCCAGGTATGCATTGAGATGCTATGATTTGCTTTATTCCCGCTTAGGCCGGGTGTTCGGAGCAGGATATACGGATATTAATGTCACCTTGAATTTATACAGGGTCCTTGCTGCCGGTTGTTTGCTTGCAGCTTTCACATTTTTTGTGGGAGCAAGAAAAAGAAACTTAAAAATTGCCTTGGCTCTTCCGGTTGCCCTCATCCTTGTTTCCATCCTGGGAACAGGTTTGGCATGGGGGGTTGAAAGGTTTATAGTTGAGCCCGACCAGCTGTCCAAAGAAACTTTATACATGCAGTACAGCATAAAAAGTACTCAAAAAGCATATGGCTTGGATGATGTGAAGACAATTCAATTTCCGGCCAGGGACAATTTAACGATTGAAGATATAGAAAACAATCCGGAAGTAATAGAGAATATAAGGATAAACGATCAGGAACCCCTGATTCAGGTTTACAACCAGCTCCAGGGTATAAGACCCTACTATGTCTTCTATGATGTGGATGTTGACAGGTATGTAATTGACGGTGATTACAGGCAGGTTTTCCTTTCGGCCAGGGAACTGGACCAGGGCAGGTTAAATGAACAGGCCAGAACCTGGGTCAATATGTATTTGAAGTATACCCACGGATATGGAATAACGGTATCCACGGTAAATAACGTCACCCCCCAGGGCCAGCCAGAAATGCTGGTTAAAAATATTCCTCCCACAACCGAAACTGACTTTAAGATTACTAGACCCGAAATATATTTCGGCGAAAAAACCAACAATTACATAATTGTAAATACGGATGAAATGGAATTCGACTATCCTTCGGGTGCCGATAATGTTGAAACCCTCTATGAGGGTAAAGCTGGAATCAACCTTTCATTTTTTAAGAGGCTTTTGTTCAGCATAAGAGAAGGCAG
>DCDC01000092.1 GCA_002316225.1 Firmicutes bacterium UBA1065
ATTTCAATTAATGTGTGGATTTATAATGTATTTACACTGATTTTTCACACAAAAATTGAAATTTTGAGCAGTTTTCTTTAAATTTTCACACAATAATTGAAATTTTGAGCACTTACTATTGGGATGGTTCTTTTTGTTTATCTGAATTGTCTATTGCCACTTAATGGTTTCAGGTTTCCTGAGAGTTTGGTGTTTGAATACGGGGACCTTGTATTTTTCTCCCAGGGCCCTGGCCACATCCTTATAACAGCCCTTCAGTTTATCATGAACAACAATTCCTTCGATTCCTCCGATTATTGCATCCACGCAGTCACAAGCTCTTTCAATGCCCTTTTCTCCTTCGTATTCTCCCGAAACCAGCCATTGGTTGGCAATTATATGAGAAATGCCGAAGGATTCCTTGCCGTCATTCCAGGTTGCGTGAACTGCTTCCGCAAAGCCGGGGTCAAAGTGAACTCCACCCATACAAAGGAGATTATGTAGTTTAATCCCGTCTTCATCAAATATGTGAAGGAGGGAAAGGGCCAAAACCCGGCAGGCATCCATGTTTGACCAGCTTTCCGGCTCGCTGCCGATTTCTATATCTATCATGGGTACCGGGTACTTGAGGATGAGTTCAGGATTTCCGTCTCCTTCATAAACACCCGACCAGTGGGTTGCCTCAGTTACCACGCTGAAATCCAGTCCGGCTTCTTTTCTCAATCTCTCCATTGCCCACATAAGATTGTGCATATACTGAGGGTTAGCTGGTCCGTAAATCCCGGAATTAACATCCCCGATACTGTGAACGGTGATAACCCTGCTTAGGGCATTTGTCCCTTCATGCCATGTAACCATGCCGGACATGTCAAAATCGGAGAAGTACCTGTTCATGTCGGAAAGATACCTGGGATAATCCCTGCATATTGCAACTTCCGTAGGAACAAAGTAAAACTCGTTATTGTTTTTATCGGTATATTTAAAGACTTCTCTCCCGTCAAAAGTAAAGTCAACCTTGTTATTCAAGTACCCTTTTTCCTTAAGTATGTCCCAAACATGGTAGCTCACATAGCCCCAGTCATGGTTGTCACATATGTAATACACTGCTTTCTTAGTTTTTGCCATGGTTAAACTCCTTAAAAATATTTTGATTATTATTATACCACCTTTTTCAACTTTTGGGGATGGCTCTTTTTGCTACCAAATAATAGATTAAATGACCGGGCGGGGAGGGTTCTTTCAGTACAATTATCATTCAAAGATACAACCCGGCGGGGATAGTTCTTTTTGGCAAGTTCATTCAAAAAGCAGGTTACAAATCCATTATTATGTTATATAATTATTGAAATCGAAATATCAATATATAAAATGTCCATCAAAAACCGACGCCCCGGTGAACAAAGGAGGAAGGATTAATATGGAGATAAGAAGAAGCACTAAGGATGATATTGATGAAATGTTAAGTATATACGATTATGCTAAAAAATTTATGAAGGAAAGCGGAAATCCAAATCAATGGAAGGACTCTTATCCGGGAAGGGCATTGCTTGAACAGGATATTGAAAACAATGCCAGCTTTGTTTGTATTAACAATGGTGAAATTGTCGGAACATTCATGTATTTTGAAGGGAAGGAGCCTACATATAAGGAAATATTCCAGGGACAGTGGCTTAATGATGAGCCTTACGGAGTAGTTCACAGGATTGCTTCCAAATCCAACAAGAAGGGTGTTGCTAGCTTCTGCCTGAATTGGTGCTTTGAGCAATGCGGCAATTTAAGAATTGACACCCACCGGGACAATACTCCCATGCATAATTTATTAAAGAAATTGGGGTTTATCCGCTGCGGAATAATTTATCTGGCAAACGGGGATGAAAGAATAGCATACCAAAAATTTAGTTAACCATTGTTTTATTGAAAATCATCTGATAAGATTAAATCAGGTGATTTTATTATAGGGACAATTTTAAAATAATTATACTCTTTAGATTTAAACGAAATGATGCATGGAGGCAGTATGAAGACAAGATTAACTGAACTTTTAAATATAAAATATCCTATTTTACAGGGGGCTATGGCCTGGGTATCTGAAGCTAATTTGGCTGCGGCCGTTTCAAATGCAGGAGGCGCAGGCATCATTGCCACGGGAGGCAGGGATGTAAGCTGGGTTAAGGAACAGATAGATTTAGCAAGGAAGTTGACGGATAAACCTTTTGGAGTCAATATAGTATTGATGGATGATGACAAGGAAGAAAAAATAGAGCTGATTTGCAAAGAAAGGGTATCGTTTGTAACCTTAGGGGCGGGGAATCCGGTTCCTTATATTGAAAAATTAAAAAATGCAGGTATAAAAGTTATTCCGGTTGTGCCTAATACAAGGCTGGCTAAGAGGGTTGAAGCAAACGGAGCTGACGCCCTGGTAATTGAAGGGATGGAAGCCGGAGGGCATATTGGGAAATTAACAAGCTTAGCCCTGATGACCCAGGTTATTCCCGAGATAAACATACCGGTTATTGCTGCGGGAGGCTTTGCCGATGGCAGGGGGTTAGCTGCAGCCCTTGTTATGGGAGCCGCCGGGATTCAAGCAGGAACAAGGTTCTATGCCTCAAAGGAATGCCTTGCTCATATTAATGCCAAGAATGCTATTGTTAATGCTGATGATATGGGAACCGAAATAACCGGCTATCTTGCTGACCATGCCATAAGGAGTCTGAAGAATAAAACTACAGAAAAGTATATTGAACTGGAAAAGGCCCATGCTCCTGCTGAAGAGCTGAGTAAATTAAGGGCAGGAAAAGCTAAAAGCGCTCCTTTGGAAGGAGATGTAGAATGGGGTATGGTCCAGGCAGGCCAAAGCTTGTCGGTTATAACTTCAATTAAAAGCTGTGAAGAAATAATAAATGATTTTGTAAAAGGAGCGGAAGAAGCAATAAGGCAAACTTATAATACTATAACCCGGTAGGGACGGTTCTTAGAACAGTCCCCGATGGACACTGTGGACAGGAGGA
>DCDC01000044.1 GCA_002316225.1 Firmicutes bacterium UBA1065
ATTTTTAATAAAATTTGTAAGTTTTATTTCATGTTTGTAGTTGCTCTATTATATTCCTTAAAACCACAATATGTCATTAAAATTATAGTCTTCACATGGGTTATTTACAGGAACAGATCAACTGGCTGAATTTCCACGGGTTTATACCCATGCTAACCCATGAATTTGAGGTCATATGCCATTGTTAACGGGTTGCAGGTGACATAAATGATCTGGTCAGAAGATAATTGCTATATTTTTATTCAAATATCTTTCTACCGGCTGCTCCTTAACCTTCGCTCCGCGGTGAAATATGACTTGAAGATGCTTTTGAGATGTTTCAAACTATCCAAAAATGCTGTCACTTCACTGTTCAATTTGCTTTGGCCCATATACACACTCCTATCAATAAGATATTGTCTTCTTTATAAAAGTACCTTTTTTCAAATCATCAAAAGCCTTATTCAATTCTTCCTTAGTGTTCATGACAATAGGGCCACCCCATGCTATTGGTTCATCCAATTGCATTGAACTAATGAATAAAACCTGGGCTTTTTTATCGGTAGCCTTTATATCTACATAGTCACCTGGGGTGAGTCTTACCGCCGTCTTTTCCTTTACCAGGTCGCCTCCGATATATGCGTCCCCTAAAAGGGTAAACACCATGACGGCCCGCTCACTTTCTGTATTCAAAACAACTGATGCATTTGGTTTTAGGTGTAAATCGTAATAGTCAAGGGGTAGATATTTGCTCATATATCCTTTTCTTCCTTCAAACTCGCCCGCCAACAGTCTCAGTTTGCCCCAATCAAACTCTATTTCCTCAATTTCTGAATTCTTGATGCTGCGATAAGCCGGAGGAGCCAATTTGTCCTTTGCGGGAAGATTCAGCCAGAGCTGCACACCAAGCAGTCGCTCGGCAGTCGGCAATTTCTCTTCATGCATAATACCTGAACCTGCTGTCATCCATTGGACCTCTCCGTCACCAATGGTATCCTCATTGCCTAAGCTGTCTCTATGAGTCATAAAGCCGCGATAAACATAACTGATTGTCTCGATACCCCTGTGGGGATGCATGGGGAATCCGGCCGTGTAATCCGCAGGGTTTGTGCTGTCAAAGGAATCAAGCAACAATATCGGATCATATTCCTGAACAGTTCGGTGTCCCAATACCCTTACCAAATTCACTCCTGCTCCGTCTTTCGTTCTATAACCTCTAACCTCTTGTTTAATCTTTCTTTCCATTAGTTTATCCTCCTTGTGGGTGTTTCGATATATAATTTTACCTTAGAGCATCCTTTAGTTCTTACTTCCTAAGGCTGCTCCCAGACCTATCCCTATGGAAAGACCTATTGACACCCAAAGACCGATATTGTTTGTTGCAGCTCCAATAGCCGTTCCGATGGATAGCCCCTGGCACATTCCTTTTTTATTCTTCATGACATTTTTACCTCAAATAATATTTTATAAACAACTGTTTCGACGTGAAGTTTTTAGGTGTATATGTACTTAATAATTGAAATTAGTTTTATACTCCTAATCTGTTCTCCTTAATTACTTCATTATGTAAATTCTTAGTAAATTTATAGTGAAAATTAGACATGCCTTG
This sequence comes from Firmicutes bacterium UBA1065, assembly GCA_002316225.1. Classification (GTDB taxonomy): domain Bacteria; phylum Bacillota; class Clostridia; order Tissierellales; family Sedimentibacteraceae; genus Sedimentibacter. The sequence continues at coordinate 1,589 of DCDC01000044.1, forward strand.
TTTCTCATAAAAGTTATGTGCCCTTGTTCTTAATTGATTGCAACTTAACTCAATCTGAAGGCAATCATTGTCTTTCGCAATTTGGGATGCTTTCTCAAAAAGTTCCTTCCCTACTCCTTTGGAACGGTATTTATCCATTACCGCCAATTCTAAAATTTCTGCAATTTTCGATGTGTGATGAAGTTGATGCTCTATCCTCATATTTAAACAACCAATGACGGTTCCGCAATCTTCCGCTACAAAACAAAAAATCCTGTCATCTTCAAGATATTTATTTAAAACCTGTTGAAATTTTTCATAATCCAATTTTGAATTTTCCATATCACAGATTAAATCGTAAACAGCTTTAACATCAGTCGATTTTGCCATTCTTATATTCATTTTTTGCACCCCTTAATTCCTAATATAACAAATGTTTCATGTAATTACCAACTTTTATACAGTGGCTTATCTTCGCCGTTTTCTATGAAGGGAGACAAACCCTTTACATAAAGACGGCACACTCCACATGGCTCGAGCCGTTCGGGTTGATGTCTTGGGCTATGTTTTTGAGCCTTGCGTTTACGGGAACATGTCAATGAGTTTTTTGCATTTTTTCTGAAAACCAATGTTCATGGTAACATATCGACATAATAATTATAACGCCAACCACTATATTTGTAGTTGACGTTATAATTATTATGACTTTAGTCTGTCTTTTAGCTCTCTTATCTTTGTCTCTATCGTTGAGATTACTTTTTTAAATTCCTCATCACTCTTACCTGTTGGATCATCCAGTCCCCAATCTTCCCTATGTTTACATGGAAGGTAAGGGCATTCCACATTGCATCCCATTGTAATGACTATATCTACCGGAGGGATTTCATCAATGTGCTTTGAATACTGGGTTTTCTCCATGTCTATATTATAAAGCTCTTTCATTAAGCGCACAGCGTCTTGATTGATTTTGTGTTTTGCTTCTGTGCCGGCAGAGTAGCTTTCAAATATATCTCCCGCAAAATACTTGCCAAGCGCCTCAGCTATTTGGCTACGGCATGAATTATGAATACAAATAAATGCGACTTTAGGTTTATTACTCATCGACCATACCTACTTTCTTTCTGGAAACCAGTGCCTTGTATTATTCGCTATCTTTACAAGTATCAACATAACCGGCACTTCAGTAAGCACCCCTACAATGGTAGCAAGTGCAGCCGGGCTTTCTGTGCCAAACAAAGAAATCGCAACGGCAACTGCCAGTTCAAAAAAGTTAGAGGCACCAATCATAGCGGCAGGTGCTGCTATTTCATGTGGAAGCTTTATAGCCTTGCTTGCCAGATATGCAATGAAAAAGATTAGAAAAGTCTGAATAATCAATGGTATAGCTATTAAAACAATGTGCAGAGGATTATTCAGAATTACATCGCCCTGGAATGAAAAGATTATTATTAATGTTAGCAATAAACCTATGGTAGTGATATTCCCAAACTTCGGTATAAAACTCTTTTCAAAGTAATCGAGCCCTCGCTTTTTTGTGATGTAATTACGGGTAATTATACCACCAGCCAATGGGATAACAACAAACAATATTACAGATAGAATAAGGGTATCCCATGGTATGGTTACACCGCCCACACCTAGAAGAAACGCAACTATAGGCGTGAATGCTATGAGAATTATAAGATCGTTTGTTGCCACTTGCACCACGGTATAAGCTGGGTTGCCTTTGGTCAAATAGCTCCATACAAATACCATCGCAGTACACGGTGCCGCTCCAAGAAGTATTGCTCCCGCGAGATAGTCTTGTGCCAATTCTGCCGGGATTAAAGATCTAAAAATTACAAAGAAAAACAGCCATGCAATGCCGAACATGGTAAAAGGCTTTATCATCCAGTTGGTTACCCATGTAACAAATAATCCTTTCGGATTTTTACCAACGTTTTTGATACTCTGGAAGTCAACTTTGAGCATCATCGGATAAATCATGAGCCAAATGAGTATGGCAATAGGGATTGATACATTTGCATACTCGAAACGTCCGAGGAAATCTGGAATTCCTGGTAAGTACATACCGATTAAAACTCCAATAACCATACAAAGTACAACCCATATTGTCAGATATTTTTCAAAAAATCCAATTTTTGCACTGTCATTTTTCCCCATGATATCTTCCCTCTCTATTGCCACGTTTTGTTATCCCCTGACCTTCTGCAGGATTTTAACAACCTCCTCAGTTTTCAGCACCTTGCCGTATGAAACCACTTTACCGTCGATGACAAGAGCAGGGGTTGTCATTACGCCGTAGGATGCAATCCGGGCAAAATCAGTTATATGTTCAATGGTAGTATCCATTCCCAACTGTTCCAAAGCTGCTTTTGTTGCCTCCTCAAGTTGGTTACACTTGGCGCATCCGCTTCCTAGTATCTTCACTCCTGCACCTTGGGATTTAGCGACTTCTGCCTTTACCATGCTTTCCACATCACAATTTCCACCACAGCAACATGAAGTTACTTCTTTTTTATTTTTCTTTCCAAATAACGCCATAATGAATCTCTCCTTTTTATATTTTTTAACTTTCTACGATACGTAAAAAAAACTCAATGAATGAGTATCAGATCATCATAGTTTTCTGTCTTATCCATCAGCAACATTTATCCTCACAAGAACAGCTCGATTTGTTTTTCTTTCCTTCATAAAATTCTTTTAGGTTTTTAGGTAATTCATACTCTTCGCATGAATAACTGATCTCAGCCTGCTCAAATACTGCGTTTAGGATGGCTTTAGCAAGCATTTCTTTCGGAGGCACCTCATAGAGTTCTCCATCATACTCGAACACCCGACAGTTTACATCGGTTCCACTAATGTCACTACAGCAACCGCAGTTATTCTCTACAATTGATTTGCAAATATCATGACCGTTTACACGAATTGTAGGTGAGGAAATAAACTTGTACTGCTCTGCAATTACTGCTGTTTTCATCTCAATTTTGTTATACTCTACTTCAAATCCAGAAATACTCAGAGTGGGGATAAGTACCTTCATAACCTCATCAAGTGCATTGTCTGTTCCAACACAACGGTCACATGTTTCGCGATCTAGATAGAGATACTCAACAATAATCTTCTTTGCGGATGCCGTTTCGAACTCGCGAGAGCAACAGGATTCCTCTACTAATAGTTCTCCGTTTGGCAGAGTCCGGTAAGTGTTTTCCATGTTTTATTACCTCCTAAACTATCAGTGCCTGAAAAGCATTGAACAAATAACCGATAATTATGATTCCAATTGTACAGATAGCAATAAACAGAGCCAGCAGTTTGGGCTTTATAGCCTTTCGCAACATAATCATTGAAGGCAGCGAAAGCGTGGTTACCGCCATCATAAAAGACAAGATAACTCCAAGCTGTGCGCCTTTAGCAAATAACGCTTCTGCAACGGGTATTGTACCGAATATATCCGCATACATTGGAACACCGATTAATGTCGCCAATATTACCCCAAAGGGATTATTGCTTCCTAGTGCAGTTGACACCCATCCTTCAGGAATCCAGTTATGAATGACCGCCCCGATACCAACACCGATCAAGATATAGGGGAACACCTTCTTAAATGTCGAAAGCATTTGCTCTTTGGCATAAACAAGCCGGTCTTTTCTTGTTAAATTGGGGGATTCTATATCTACGCTACCTGCAGTATATATAAAGCTCTCTACATGCTTCTCCATGTGCAGCTTCTCAATAAGCGTACCGCCGATAACAGCTATTATCAGACCGGCAATAACGTATATGACAGCAACCTTTGCGCCGAAGATGCTCATAAGCAGAACAAGCGAGCCGAGATCTACCATAGGTGATGATATCAGGAACGAAAATGTCACGCCCAAAGGCAGGCCTGCAGATGTAAAGCCGATAAAGAGCGGTATTGAAGAGCATGAACAGAAAGGTGTTACCGTTCCAAGCAGGGCAGCAACCGAGTTGGCTCCGATACCATGAAAACGTCCTAATATCTTCCTGCTTCGCTCGGGCGGAAAATAACTTTGGATGTAGCTAATTATAAAAATCAAAAAACACAAGAGTAGGGTAATTTTAATAACATCATAAATAAAAAATTGAACGCTTCCAATCCAACGGCTAGTCGTGTCAAAACCCAATAAATTAAGTCCTCTGCTGATTAAATCATTTAGCCATTTCATCCCTAGTAACTGACTTTGGAAAAAATCCCAGATTGCCTTCAATGTTTGCATATAATAAAAACCTCGCCTTCTAACTCACAATAACAGTCGGATATTTTCTATTAAAGCCAAATCCTCTTTAACAACATTGATTATTGGATTTTTTGCATAGTTTACAAATACAATCTTCTTTGTCGCTTGTTATGCATACTAAAAAAGTTTTAAGTTCATCTATTTTTTCCATATTAAGCGCATATCTCATCCAGGCACCATCACGTACTGCATTTACAAGTCCGCTTTCAGATAATATCTTCATGTGATAGCTAAGAGTGGATTGGGAAATGCTTAATTTTTCCAATATTTCGCATGCGCACATTTCTCCGCACGATAACATATCAATAATCTTTAATCGCGTTTCATCTGACATAGCCTTAATTGCAGGAACATAATCTTCATATGAATGTTTCATATAATAACCTCCTACATGTTTATATGCATCAATGTTATCGAATGTTCTCGATATAATAATAACGAACATATCGATAGTTGTCAATATGATTTTGTTGTAAGTTAACTATAAAAAACGCCGACTAAGATACCACTGCACCTTAATCGGCGGCAAACCCATTTTATATTTTCTATTATTATCGATTCCTGACTTAAACCATTAATACTATTTTATTACAACCTTATAGTTTCACTTCTATTTCCAGACCCGACTTAAACTCTACCACTA
>DCDC01000178.1 GCA_002316225.1 Firmicutes bacterium UBA1065
TACTTAGGATAATAAGGGTACTCCGGATAAGTAGTTAAAAAGGAGCCGTCATGAATAAGATAAGAGTTTTAAAATTCGGGACATCGGAAAGATTAAACAAGATGCTTGAATTTTCTTTAAGGGGCTATGAATGCGATATAATAACCGACCTAGATGAAATGAATGATTTGCAGGATAAAAGAATAATATTTGCCCTGGACCTTTATGATACGGGAATAAATGTTGAGTTTATGAAGTTGCTTGAAAAAATTCGTTCAGCCGGTCCTGGTTTTATGAAAAATTCAACCGGAGGAATACTGATAAATTCGGACAATGAATTATTCACCAGGGGAGAAGCAAGAAAGACAATATTTTATGCCAATATGGCAGGCTGCATGTTCCCAGGCAAGACCCTGTCGGAAGCAACTGGTTCTTTAAGAAACTTCAAAACCCGCCAGTCCATCACAGAAGGCCAAGGATCCCTTGAAGACATGCTCTTAATGGAATGCAGGGAAGTGGTTGACAGAGTGGCAAAGAGCAAGTTAAAAAAATTAAGGGCTCCCAAAATATTGGCCCTTTATTCAGGCAGTCCGAAAACCTCGAATACCTATGCCCTTTGGACCATGGTTAAGGAAAATCTTAAATCCTGCCAAATTAACGAAATCCACATAGAAAACGGGTCCGTGGTCGACTGCAGGGGCTGTTCATACAAGACCTGCAAGCATTTTGCCCAAAGCACAAACTGCTTTTACGGAGGAATAATGGTTGAGGAAATATATCCTGCAATACTCGACTGCGATATTTTAATTATGCTTTGCCCCAACTACAACGACTCCATAAGTGCAAACATGTCGGCAGTAATAAACCGTCTCACGGCCCTCTACAGAAAGACCAAGTTTTTCGATAAATATTTTTATTCCATAATCGTATCCGGTTTCAGCGGAAGCGACATCCTGGCCCAGCAACTCATAAGTGCTCTTAATATAAACAAAAGTTTCATGCTTCCGCCACGATTCGCCTTGATGGAAACAGCCAACAATCCGGGGGATGTGGAAAAGGTGGAAAATATAAGGGAAAAGGCAAGAGAATTTGCGGAAAATATAAAATCATTAATCTTATAATTACACGGGGACGATACTCAACCAATGGAGGGCGGAGCCCTGTCATTCTGAAAGCAGTGAAGAATATCATGAGATCCTTCGCTCCACTCAGGATGACAAATTTTCGATTTGTGTCAAGGGTACTGGAGCCCGACATTTAAAGATAACAAGCATAGAATAAAAGCGTATTTAATTCGAAACTCGGAGGTGAGAAGAATGGATTCTGGCGGTAGTAGTAAGGACTGCGGAGGAAAGTGCATATGCAGAAATAACAGGAATGGAACTTTCAGACTCTGTTCTTCTCTTAGAAGAGTTTGTAAATAGTCAAGTTCTGTTTTTTCATATGCATTTCTTAGAAAGCAAATCTTTCTGTCCATCCCAACAGTTCTTTTTTAAAGTCAGCCTATATTAAAGTGCAAGCAAATAATTGACTATTAAAAGGTTTGAAACACATAACCTTTAGTTTGTTTTGCTTTTTTAATCTTTTTTAGCTATAGACATATAGCTTGTTAATCATTTTTTGATGAAAGCAGAGGTGGTATTTATGGATCCCGGACCTTTACCAGGTTATTTTAATGAAAAAGTAAATAATAAAGATAATAAATTATGGGCCATAGCTACCAACCGGCTAGTGTGGCCCTAATAGAGGAGGGCTGCAAGATGAAAGAAAAAATTTTTTCTCTGATTGAGCAGGGCAAATATGCCGATGTAAGAAAAGAAATTGTAAATATGAATATTGTTGACATTGCGCAACTTATTGAAGAACTGGACAGACAGAAACTCCTGGTGGTATTCAGGATACTGCCTAAGGAGATTGCGTCAGGTGTTTTTTCTTATATACCAAATAAGCTGCAAAAATATATCATTGAATCTATCACTGATGAAGAAATTAAGAATATTTTAGATGAACTGTTTTTTGACGATACAGTTGACTTTTTAGAAGAAATGCCTTCAAACATAGTCAAGAAGGTTCTCAAAAATACGGATGAAAAAACAAGAAAACTCATAAATCAATTCCTGAACTATCCTGAAGATTCTGCCGGAAGTATAATGACTATAGAGTTTGTTGACTTGAAAAAGGAAATGACGGTAAAAGAGGCATTGGAACATATTAAGAAAACAGGAATAGACAAGGAGACTATCAATACCTGCTATGTTATTGACAACAACAGGATACTTGAAGGGGTCATATCAATAAGAAAGCTGATATTAAGCGAAGAATCAGCCCTGGTTGAGGATATAATGGAAAAAGATGTTGTGTATATAAACACTCACGATGACCAGGAAAAAATTGCATCCATATTTAAAAAATATGATTTCCTTTCAATGCCTGTAGTTGATAACGAACGCAGGTTGGTAGGAATCGTGACAATAGATGATATTGTGGATATCATAGACCGGGAAAATACCGAAGATTTTCAGAAGATGGCTGCCATGGAACCTTCCGAAGAAGAATACTTGAATACAAATGCATTTGTATTGGCAAAACATAGAATAACCTGGCTTTTAGTCTTAATGGTTTCCGCAAGTTTAACAGGAAATATCATAAGAAAATTCGAGGAATCATTGCAATCGGTTGTGGTGCTTGCTTCTTTTATCCCTATGCTCATGGATACAGGGGGAAATGCCGGTTCCCAGTCTTCAACCCTCATTATCAGGGGCCTTTCCCTGGGAGAAATAACGTTAAATGATGTTTTTAAGGTCCTTTGGAAGGAGATCCAGGTAGGCTGCCTTGTAGCGCTTACTTTGTCTCTTGCAAATTTTGCTAGGATACATTACCTGGAAAAAATAGATTTATTAGTGTCATTGGTAGTAACCATCACCTTGTTTTTTACGGTTTTAACAGCAAAAATAGTTGGCGGGATCCTGCCCATCATAGCCAAAAGATTAAAGGTGGACCCTGCAATCATGGCAAGCCCGCTGATAACAACCATTGTTGATGCTATTACCCTGACCTTATATTTTTCAACTGCTTCAAGATTATTAGGTATATGAGATCCTTTGTATCACTCAGTATCATAAGTCATTAATTTGTGACAACAAAAAAGGGAACCTTTGGTTCCCTCAGGTTGCTGACAAAGTC
>DCDC01000029.1 GCA_002316225.1 Firmicutes bacterium UBA1065
CATGTATTGTAATCCTACATCCATAAAAAACGGGAAATTAATCGGGTATTGATACAATTAAAATTATATGGTAAAATATCATGTCAAAAATGATTGAAGTAAGGAGGAAATTATGTCCGGACATTCAAAATGGAGTAATATTAAAAATCGTAAAGGGAAACAAGATGCATTAAGAGGTAAAATATTTACCAAGTTGGCAAGGGCGATAACCGTTGCAGTGAGAGAAGGCGGACCGGACCCGGACTACAACTCCACATTGGCAACTGCAATCGAAAAAGCAAAGTCACAGAATATGCCTAATGACAACATAGAGAGGGCAATAAAAACCGGTATGGCAGCAGCAACCGGGGAAAACTTTGAAGCGATTACTTATGAAGGATACGGACCAAGCGGAACGGCATTTATGGTTCAGTGCTTAACCGATAACAAAAACAGAACAGCAGCGGACATCAGGCATTATTTTTCCAAGTATAACGGAAACTTGGGAACGACAGGCTGCGTAGGATATCTGTTTGACAGGAAGGGAGTAATATCTGTCGAAGCAGCCGGCATTGATGAAGAAGAGCTCATGATGGCAGCCCTTGATGCGGGAGCCGAGGATTTTGAAGCACAAGGAGACACCTATGAAATAACGACTGCTCCGGAAGACTTTATGACGGTATTAAACGGTTTAAAAGCAGCCGGTTTTGAGAATCTTAAAGGGGATATCATGTACATACCCCAAACCTATATCAAGGTTGAGGATGAAGAAGCAGTAAAGAATCTTGAAAAACTGATTGATGCCCTGGAAGACAACGACGATGTCCAGGAAGTCTACCACAACTGGGATCAGCCTGAAGAAGGGAAAGAAGAATAAAGAATTTCAATGCTTTCAGAGTTTTTAAACTTGAAATTAACCGAAATAATATTAAGTGATGATATACCTTCATTGTGAATTGTGATATTCGTACAAATTCAATGGAGGTATTTTTATGCGATGTTTTATCAGGATAACAAAATGACCAGGTATCTTTTTTTTAATAGCAAGTTGATTAATAATTAATGGACTTACACCGAGAATTGAATTATAAAAAAATTGACATAAAGATAAATAGATTCATTAAACAGACCAATTAACCGAATAGAAACATTAATAAGCATAAAACAAATACAGCTATGAAGGAGAGAAAACACAATGAGTAGGTTTCACTTCACACAGACTGATGTCCAGCGCCTGGAGAGTCAAGCCCAACAGCTGCGCCGGGACATCGTATCTATGATCTATGCAGCCAAAGCCGGCCATCCCGGCGGCTCCCTGTCGGCAGTGGAAATGATCACCGCTCTGTACTTCCATGTGATGAACATCGATCCCTCTAACCCAGACTGGCCTGAACGGGATCGTTTCGTTTTGTCCAAGGGTCACGCCTGTCCCGCGCTATACGCGGCACTGGCCCGCCGGGGATATTTCGATCCCGCCCTTTTGAATACATTGCGCCAGTACAAGTCCATACTCCAGGGACACCCCGATATGAATAAGGTGCCGGGTTTGGATATGAGCACCGGTTCCCTGGGCAACGGTCTATCCATAGGTCTTGGCATGGCCTTGTCTGCCAAGCTTCATCGCCAGAACTACACCACTTACGTCATGTTAGGCGACGGTGAGATCCAGGAGGGAATGGTCTGGGAGGCAGCCATGGCAGCCAACCACCACGACCTGAAGAATCTGATAGCCATCGTGGACTGTAACGGTGTGCAGATTAATGGATGGACTAACGATATAATGACCCTGGAACCTATTGCCGACAAGTGGAAGGCCTTTGGCTGGGCTGTGGTGGAGGTCAACGGACACAACATGAAAGATGTCCTCACCGCCCTGCATACTGCCGGTACTATGCGCAAGCCTACTGTAATCCTCATGCGCACCGTCAAGGGAAAGGGTGTTTCCTTTATGGAGGACGAATCCAAGTGGCACGGCGCAGCTCCCAGCGAAGAGGAGCTGGTCAAGGCCCTCAGTGAGATCAACATGGGAGGAGTGGTATAATGGCACTAGCAACAAGAATGGCCTTTGGCCATGAGCTTATCGAGATCGCCAAGACCCGGGAGGACTTTGTGGTATGCAACGCAGACACTAAGACTTGCGGTCTTGAAAAATTTGGAGAGTACTTCCCAGGACGGGAGTTTTCCTTCGGAATTGCCGAGCAGAACCTGGTTGGCGGAGCAGCCGGTCTGGCCGCTTGCGGCAATAAGGTGTTCATAGCCACATTTGCAGTGTTCGCTTCCATGCGGGCCTGCGAGCAGGTGCGCACTTTTGTGTGCTATCCCAACCTGAATGTTACAGTTATCGGTACTCACGCTGGCCTGCAGGTGGGCGGCGATGGTGCCACCCACGCCGCCATTGAGGATGTGGCCATCATGCGATCTTTCCCAAACATGACGGTGGTGCAGCCTGCAGACGCCGTTGCGGCCCGGGCCATTGCCCATGCAGCTGTCGACTTCAAGGGTCCGCTTTATGTACGCCTACACCGCAACCCCGTGGCTGACATTTACGATCCCGAAACCTATCACTTCGAGTGGGGCAAGGCTAACACCGTTGCTGACTACGGCAGCGACATGACCATGATCGTTTCCGGTATACTGCTGAAAAAGGCACTGGATGCCGCCGCCATTCTTAAGGACCAGGGTGTCGGTGTGCGAGTATTGGATATGGTCACAATCAAACCCCTGGACAAGGAGGCTGTCATCAAAGCCGCCAAAGATACCGGCGCCATCATGACCATTGAGGATCACACCATCTTCGGTGGTCTGGGTAGCGCTGTAGCCGAAGTGGTGGTGCAGAACTGTCCTGTCCCCATGGAAATCGTGGGCATTCAGGACCGCTTTGGCGAGTCCGGCGACCCTGAGTTGTTATATCGTGACCATGGGATGGATGTGGACTCAATAGTGAAAAAGACCAAAGCCTTGGTCGGAAAGAAGGAAGGAGGAAAGAAATGAAAGCACCTCATGTATGTATTTTACAAACCAGCTTTGCCAAGCGGGAGGATACTATAGAATTCCTGAAGGAGAGGGTCCCCGGTGTCCGGGTAGAGTTCATAACCGACAGCACCCTGCTCAACGACGTCCGTGCCAACGGAGGTCCAACACAAGCCGTCATCGACCGTATGATCCTGTACGCCAAGGCTGCTGAAATTTCCGGAGCTGATCTCATAGTCAACTCCTGTTCCACTGTGGGCGAGGTGGCTGACATCTATGCCAAGGAAGTGAGCATCCCTGTCATGAAGGTGGATCTGCCCATGGCCCAGGAAGCTGTAAAGCTGGGTACCAAAATTGCACTCATTGCCACTGTGGAGACCACCCTGGGACCCAGCCAGCGCCTCATTGAGAAGGAGGGTGCCAAGCAGGGGAAGGTGATGGAATGTACCCAGTTTCTCCAGACAGCTGCCTGGGATGCTTTGCAGGCAGGTAACGTCCAAGAGCATAACAGGATCCTCTTGGAAAACATCCGCAAGCTTGATACTATGGGCTTCGATGCCATAGTCATGGCACAGGTTTCCATGCGAGCTTTGCTGCCCAAACTGACCGATGTTAAGACCCCTCTATTATGCAGCTTTTACAGCGGTTATGGTGCAGTAGCAGATAAACTCAATGAGATCAGACAGGCCAGATCCTGATGATGGTAATAAATATAAACGGTTCTCTCCGGCAACAGAGCTGGTGAGAACCGTTCTTTAATATCTTATCTTTTGATGTTTGGTGCTGAAAAGCTGGGAGGTTGGGCATTTTGGGCATTAAATCTGTTTGTTCCGGGACTGGACAGGTCAAAATAAAGTTTAGAATCTGCGGTTACTCCCCAATCCCTGTTTGAAGCAGTATCTTTTACCTTGTTAAATGCTTCCCTGAACATGGTATTATGTGCTTCTTCTCGATTTAGCAAAAAGTCTATGGTATCTTTTACCCCCTTATCATCAATTTGCCTGTATAAGTACTCATATACGACTTTTGCCCTCTGTTCGGCTGCAATATTTGATAATAAGTCTGCAAGAATATCTCCTGTTTCATTAACATAAGCACCGGTCCATAAATAGCCTGACGCATTGGCAAGAATAGGGGTTAAGCCTGTCAAAACATGGGCTTCAATACCCCCTAAGGTAGCATTTTTAGCATCTAAGTCATGACCATTCAGCAAGTTGATAGTAGTTGCAACTATTTCCATATGGCTTAATTCTTCCGAAGCAATATCCAAAAACAAGTCTTTTATTTCAGGGTCTTTTATTCTGAAACTTTGAGACAGATATTGCATTGCAGCTTTTAACTCTCCATTGGCACCCCCTAATTGTTCCTGCAATAAGGCAGCATAATTTGGATTTGGACTGTTTACTTTTACTTCATATAGCAATTTTTTATCATGTGTAAACATATAAGCTCTCCTTAAGTTTTTTTTTAGTTTTTCCATTTAAAATCTAAATATGCCTGTAAAGTATCATGAACTTTCTATAATGATTAATTTGATTAAGAGCATGGTTTTATGGTATAATAAAGACGAGGAGTGATGCGAAATGTATGTACCATACGGTTTATACGATCCGACAATGATAATTTTAATACCTGCAATAATTCTTACCTTGTATGCTCAAAGCAAGGTGCAGACTAACTTTGCAAAATATTTGAGGGTACCGGCAAGAAGAGGCTACACGGGAGCCCAGGTGGCAAGGATGCTTTTGAACCAAAACGGTCTTCATGACATACCCATAGAAGCAGCACAAGGGCAATTAGGAGACCATTACGACCCAGTGAAGCGCGTATTGAGACTGTCAGGTCAAGTAGCCCAGGGAAGCTCAATAGCTTCCGTAAGTGTGGCAGCTCATGAAGTAGGTCATGCCATCCAGCATGCAAACGGCTATGCTCCCTTATCTATCAGGAACATGATTTTTCCTGTTGCAAGATTCGGGTCATCTGCAGCGTGGTTGTTCATAATTGCCGGTTTATTGATTCCCAGCCTGGGAGGTTTGATGGATATAGGAATTCTCTTGTTTGCTGCGGCTGTTTTGTTCCAGTTGATTACACTTCCCGTTGAATTCAATGCCAGCAGCAGGGCTTTGGAAATGCTGGATGCCAACGGATATATCTACGATGAAGAAATAAAGGGAGCCAAGAATGTCCTTAATGCTGCAGCATTAACCTATGTGGCGGCTATGGCAAGCGGTTTGGCACAGCTCATGAGATTAATGCTTATTAGAAACAGGAGAAGATAATTAATAAAAAAATTTAAAATATATGATATTTTGTAACCAAGCCGGCATGTCTTCATAATATATATTAAAAAAACATTGGAGTTTGATAATATGTATAATGAAGATAAATTTGAAAAAGGGCATCCTTGTTGCCCTCCCGTATATGGAAATGAGACATGTAATACTACAGAGATAAAAGAGATATTGGAAGTATTAGTTCCAGTAACGGTTGCCCCAGAGGTAGAAGTTGGTAATGTTGCTGTGACCGTTTTAGGCGAGCCGTGCGTTAGACCGCTTCCTTGCTCAAGCCTGAGCAAAAATGGGATTTGTAAATTTTTAGTAACTCAAAAACTGTGTGTGCAAGTGCCTATAACCTTTAATGCCACTGCAAGAGCAAATGAAGGATTATCAACAGATTGTTTTGAAAATAGATGTCCAAGACAGTATTGATTCAAATCAAAATAAATATATAAGTTGAATTATAAAAACTCCGGTTTTTTCTGGAGTTTTTATATACTGAGTTAATTATGATGGAAGATGTCTATGCATGGAGGTGTAATAATTGGATATTAAAGATAATATAAATATTTCTGACAGCTCTTCAGGAGGAATATTTGTAACAGCAGATGAACTAAATAATATGAATTTTTTAAGCGGCAGACAATTATCTGAAGGCAAAGAACAATTCAGCAATATTAAGCAATGGACCAAAAGTATGAAAGATATAGAAGCAGAACAAAAAAATAAGCAGGAAATAATTGCTGAAATAAGAAAACTAGAAGAAAAAATTGATTATGTACTAAAAAAACTTGAACAAATTGAAACCAATGCCGGAACCAATGCTGGAATCAATAACGCAACCAATTATAAAACTAATTCTACATGGAAAGATAAAATAAAAATATGGTAACAGATAAAAAATAGCCAGAATATTTCTGGCTATTATATTATCATGATAATGGAATAATACAACTTGGTATTGCGTGATCACCAAATTCTTCATGCACTGTGATATTAGTAGCCGTAGGAGGCATATTGAATCTTAATTGCAGATAAGGTGTTACGCCTGTTACCCATACATTTTCATACTTCCATAATTTATCAACTACATTTGCTCTAAATATAACTTGTTGCCCTTCTGTATCAATTTCACATTCTGTATCAATTACTATGCATGATCCATCTATTAAAGTCATAAAGAAAGCGAAACCAGTATCAACAATTTCATTACCTGTATCAGTTCTGTACCAATTAGAAGCAGAATTTAAAGTTTCATCAAGTACTGTAATTTCTTTTACCCAGAATATAGAAGTGCCATTAACAACAAATTCTAATACAAGCTGACCTTCAACGGTTACTGTAATAGTGGGAACTCCTTCAACGCAATTAAATTCTTCATTTGCACAAGTTACTCTAAAGAAACAGTTTTCAGGCGGTAAACCTGGTGGTATATCAAATACGCCTCTGCAATCACGGCTTGGATTTGGCGTTGCATTTGGCCAAGGAATAAGTCTTTCAAATGGTTCAAATGGGTGTATTAGCAAAACATGAGGTACACAAATATCTACACATCGTAAATCTCTTTCTTCATTAAGTTCCCTCGTTATACCAAACTGGGTACTAAGACTGTTAAGACGAGGTATTAAATCACATGCCATAAAATCATCTCCGTATATATATTAAACCATACGGTTGTATGGTTAATATATAATATGACTTGTCTTATAAAGTGTTCCATAATAAATTACGCCAAAGTGTGTTCTAGAAAAATTTTGATTCCTATTACTACCAAGATTACTCCACCGAGAATTTCTGCTTTTTGTTTGAACATTTCTCCGCATTTTTTCCCTAAATGGGAGCCGATAAGGGAGTTAACAAAGGTAATTATGCCTATGTACATGGCAGCAAAGTAAATGTCTACTTTCATTATGGCAAAACCCACTCCCACTGCCAAGGCATCAATGCTTGTTGCAACTGCCTGCAGGAGCAGGGTCTTTGGTGTCAGGCATTTTGAGCTTGTTAAGCAGGCTTCAGGATATTTCAGTTCCTTAAGGGCTTCAATTATCATTTTTCCTCCGATGAAACCCAATAAAAGCAATGCAACCCAATGGTCTAGGCTTTCTATTGCTTTACTGAAGCTTGACCCTATGAAAAAACCAAGGACAGGCATAAATGCCTGGAAAAAACCGAAAGCGGCTGCAGTCGTGATAATTTGTTTTTTATGTATATTTTGATAACACATACCGTTAGATATTGATACGGCACAGGCATCCATGGATAGACCCAAAGATGTAAAAAACAGGGTTACGGGGTCCATATGAACCTCCTTATTGATAAAGCGGCTAAATAAAAATCGTATTTTATACAGAATACTATTATACCATATTATGATATAAATTATAAGCAATATTTTATTGATTTAAAAAATAAGAAAAAATTAATATAAGCTATTATTGCTTATTATTGTGAAATATGTAATAATATAGCATATGCATATTTATAACTGCCGGGAGAACTAAACAAACATGAATGACATAAGAACCATTCCGAAAAACATTAAAAATCTCATTTATATCTTACTAATTTTTGTTTTATTAATGGCATCATTCATAGTCGTTTATTTAACAGACGGAACAATAAATGGATATTTACAGATTTTTTACATACCTATAATTTTATCCTCATATTTTTGGTATGTCTATGGAGGTCTTTGTATTGCAATAATCTCCGGAATTCTCTTAGGACCCTCCATGCCCCTGTGTATTTCCGAAGGTATAATGCAAAGTACAAGCAACTGGATTATAAGAATGATAATTTTTATATTGGTAGGAGGCATCACCGGATATGCTTTTAAAAAAATGAAGAAATTGGAAGAAAAAGCCGAAGAAACCAATCTAATCAATCCCATGACAGGCAGTTATAATACAAATAAATTATTATCAGATTTGGAAGACAGAGTTTTAAAAGGAGAAGCTTTTACCCTTATTTCAATTAAACTGACCAATATTGAATTAATAGAAAAATACTTAGACTATAATATCGTTAAAGAAATAATAAAGGATTTGGTGGCTG
>DCDC01000207.1 GCA_002316225.1 Firmicutes bacterium UBA1065
AAGCCTGCCCATGCAGCCATTGCCATGAGCATGGAGGCAGTGTTTGCAGCTATAGGCGGAATGATTATTTTGCATGAAACAATGTCTTTAAGGGGATTCCTGGGTTGTGCCCTCATGATGGCCGGAATCCTCATAACACAAACTGAAAATATTAAAGCCGAAGCCAAATAGGATTTTTTTCACACAATAATTGAAATTTTGAACATATTCCACAATGGTGCCAAGGACCAATGGAGCAGTCATATTAAAAGGGGACACGCTTACAAAGTCGTGTCCCTATTTGTTTACTCAACAGCTTTCATGGATTCTACCATTTCGATTTTATTAAGCTTTCTTGTCAGGAAGAGGTTAACCAACAAGGAGAAGAGGAAGGTAAAGAGGGCTGCCATTCCGTAGCTATGGGCCGATATTTCCCTCCCCAGCATCAAGTTGGACGCTTCCACCGTTTTTACCACAAAAGTATGGAGATACTTACCTAAGAACAAACCTAAAACAGTTCCCAACAAGCTAAGAATAACCGATTCCCTGAATACATAGGCCGCTATCTCCTCCCTGTGGTAGCCCAATACTTTTAGGGTGGACAATTCTTTTCTTCTCTCGTTTATATTGATATTGGTTAGATTATATAATACTATGAAGGCTAAGGCAGCCGATGAAAAGACTATTACGGTAACAATGAAATTAATGTTATTCAGGAGGCTGTCAAAGGATTTTTTGAGCTGGGACAAGGGCTCGGCGCTCATTATTTCCCCCTTTAGCAGCATTTCTATAGCCTCATCCATGGGCTGTCCTTCTTCGATATTGGAGTCAACCATTATGGTATTGTATTCGATTCTTTCATCGAAGGCCTTTTCATAATCATTTTTATTAATATATAAATATATTCCAACATAGTTTTCGGTAATTCCCGTCACTATGAATTCAGCTTCCTCATCATCTTCATTTTTGATCTTAAGTTTGTCTCCTGTCTTTATGTTTAAGGTTTCAGCCAATTTTTCCGTTATTATGACCGATGAATTGGAAAATACTATAGGACTTCCCGTTACCCTGTCTCTTAAACTTATTACTTCATTAAGCTTTTCCTCATTCTTGGGTACTATGACCGTAGCAGCAAGTTCGTCACCTTCATGGTCGATGTAGACCGTATCGGACATTACTTCCGCGTATATGTGATGCTCTGAAAGAAAATTATTCAGAACCTCATCTTTTTCTTCCTTTTCCAGTTGTATTGTCAAGTCATACCTTAATATATCCGCGAATTGGGTGTTGGCAATGGCTCCAATGGAGTCATGCAAGCCGAAGCCGGTAACCATAAGTGCCGTACAGCCCGCTATTCCGGTGACGGTCATATAAAAATGCCTCTTGTATCTTAAAATATTTCGAGCCGTTGACTTGTGGGTGAACTTCATTCTTGACCAAATAAAGCCCACTCTTTCCAGTATAATTCGCTTTCCTGCCTTGGGAGCCCTGGGCAGCATCAGGGTCGAAGGTTTCTCCTTAAGGGTCTGGTAGCTCACATACAAGGTCACAAGGACCGTGCTTAAAATTGATAAGAGGGAAACAGGCAAGGCATATTCCCAAAGTATGTTATCGGTTAGCTCCGGCAGGTCATACATTGTCCGGTATGCATTCCAAATCACGTTTGGAAGCAGCTTGGAACCCGAAAAAATACCAACTATACTTCCTAAGATGCTTGCGGTCCCGCAGTAGATTACATACTTTGAAATGATTGTCGATTTTTTATAACCCAAGGCCTTCAGGGTCCCTATCTGAGTCCTTTCTTCCTCCACCATCCTGGTCATGGTGGTCAGGGTAACCAAGGCTGCTATCAAGAAGAAAAATATGGGAAAGACCCTTGCTACATCGGCAACCTTCTCGACATTCACGGCAAAGGATAAGTAGCTTACGTTTGAATTTCTGTCAAGGACATACCATTTGGGCATTTCAAGCTCTTCTATTTCCTTTTCCGCATCGGCGATTTTTTGAGCTGCATCAGCAAGCTCTCTTTCGGCATCTGCCTTTGCCTCTAAGTATTCCCTCTCCCCGTCTTCAAATTCCTTCAGTCCGTCCCGGTACTCCTTGATCCCGTCAGCAAGCTCAATTTCGGCATCACGGATTTCCTTGTTTGCTTTTTCTGTTTCCTCCTGGAGGGTTTTTTCGGCATCCTTTAATTCTTCAAGGCCATCATAATATTCCTTCCAACCGTCATCAAGCTTAATCCTGGCGTCCTGGAGCTCCTTTTCCCCGTCCTCTATTTCCTTTTTGGCATCCTCCAGTTCTTTCCGGGCATCCTCCAATTCCTTCCATGCATCCTGAAGCTTGGCCCGGTTGTCCTCCAGTTCCTTTCTTCCTTCTTCTATTTCTTTTTTCGCCTGGTTAAGTTCTCTCCTGCCGCTTTTAAGTTTAGCCAGGCCTGCCTCATATTGGGCCCATCCCTGCTCAATCTGCTTGGTGGCGGCCTTTAAGGATTCTTCTCCGGCCTTAAGCTGCTTGTAGGCTTTTAGCAATTCTTCCGCATTTGGGGGGACTTCATAACCCATGGACACCATCAGGCTAAGTATCTCCGTAATCTGATCAGGGGATATAAGTTCACTTTCAATGGCATACATGAGGCCTTCTGTTGTTGTAATCCCGGTCTCAGCCGGCAGAAAGGCAATGATTTGTCCTGCCAGCTGCTCGAATTGAGCTTTTTGCAGGTTCAATAGTTCCATTCCGGCCTTGTATTCTTCTTCCGCCTTGGTAAGTTCCTTCTTTGCGGCAGCCAATTCTCTTTCTCCTGACCTGATCTTTCTTAAGCCCTTCTCATATTCCTCGACCCCTTCCAGGAACTCCTGCTCCCCTTCGTCGAATTCCTTCTGGGCATCCTGCAGTTCTTTTTCGGCATCAAGAAATTCCTTTAAACCGTCCTCATATTCTTTTTTCCCGTCCTCTAATTCGATTAATCCCTCGGCATAATCCTTTTCCCCGTCTTCCAGCTCAATTTTGGCATCAGCCAGCTTTTCGTACCCTTCCTTTATTTCTTTTTCAGCATCTGCAACTTTTTCCTGCAACTCTACTTTTGCATCAGCTATTTCTTTCTTTCCTTCTTCTATGTCCTTCCAGGCATCGGCAAGCTCTTTTCTTGCATCTTCCAGTTCTTTTTCGGCATCAGCCAGTTCAGCCTCTGCTTCTGCTTTGGCTTTTTCATATTCCTTTTTTGCGTCATTTAATTTTTCGTAGGCTTCTTCCTTAATTTCCATGTCCCTTATTGCTGACTGCTTCTTGCCCAGTTCTTCCAACATTTCAACCTTGTCTTCCACATATTCCTCATATTCATCGGTAAAGGCAGTCATGGGGCCTGTATCCTTCAAGGTAATGAAAAAGTCCGTATAAACGTCCATGGAATAGGCGCTTTCATCCACATATACTATGGCAGATATTCTTCCGTTTCCTATATTGGTTCTTTCGATTTCAACGGAAAAATGAGAAGGGTTCCTTACAATTCCCACAACCTCAAATTCTTTAACCCCATAAGTATCGTCTATATCTTCGTAATCCTTGTTTGTTTCCGAAATTCTTAATTTTTCTCCTATATTTATGTTCGTTATATGGCCGATGCCTTTTTCAACAAGGGCTTCATGCTTGTTTTCAGGCATCCGGCCTTCAATAAGATTAAGCTTGTTCAATTCCTTTCCATTAAAAAAAGGCAGGCCGTAAATCCTTGCCGTCAAAACCCCGTTGCTTGAGGTATCAAGCAAGGCATCGGTAACATAGGCAGGCATAATCTTTTCAACAAGGCCTGTTTCCCGGACTGCTCTTATATCTTTTTCCGTAAGACCCTTTGTCCCCTTAATGTCTATGTCATACATCCTGCCGGAATCGTAATAATCATCAACAGTGTTTTTCATGTTGGGAGTAGTGGCCAGCAGACCCGACAAAAAACCCACGCTAAGGGCGACTATCCCGAAAATAGCCGTAAATCTCCCGATGCTGTGCTGTATTTCCTTAATTATTATCTTCACATAGGTTTTTTTCATTACCATTCAATCCTTTCGACGGGCAAAGGATTTTCATTTATTTCTATCTTGTGAACCGTTCCGTTTCTTAAATGAATGACCTTGTCCGCCATCCGGGTAATAGCCAAATTATGGGTTACCACTATAACCGTCTTTCCCATCAGCTTGCATGTATCATGCAATAATTTAAGGACATTCTTCCCAGTATTGTAATCCAGTGCCCCTGTCGGCTCATCACATAAAAGAATCTTGGGATTCTTGGCTAGGGCCCTGGCTATGGAAACCCTCTGCTGCTCTCCTCCCGACAACTGGGAAGGGAAGTTGTCCATCCTGTCCTCAAGGCCGACCAGTTTAAGGGCTTCCCGGGGGTCCCGGGGGTCCTTGCATATTTCGGAGGCCAGTTCCACATTTTCAAGGGCGGTTAAGTTTTGCATCAAGTTATAAAATTGAAAAACAAAGCCCACGTCATACCTGCGGTAATCCGTAAGCTGTCTTTCGTTTAATGAGCTCACTATCTTATTATCTAATTTTATCAGTCCGCTGTCGCAGGAGTCCATTCCTCCCAGCATATTTAAAATAGTTGTTTTTCCTGCCCCGCTGGGACCGACTATCACGCAGAATTCATTCTTGTCTATGGTGAAAGAAACATTTTGGGCAGCCGGTATCTTAATGCTGCCTGTGTAATAGTATTTGCACACATCCCTAAAAACTACAAAATCTTTCAAAATAACCTCCAAAAATCGGATGCCTCATTGTCCGTTGAAAAGCATTATAACATTTAAAGAGGCGCATTTCAATTATTTTTATCCC
Organism: Firmicutes bacterium UBA1065; assembly: GCA_002316225.1. Taxonomy (GTDB): domain Bacteria; phylum Bacillota; class Clostridia; order Tissierellales; family Sedimentibacteraceae; genus Sedimentibacter. The sequence continues at coordinate 4,806 of DCDC01000207.1, forward strand.
TTCATATTCCCGGTCAGGGTGCATATAATCTACTAAAAGTAAAAAGAGGTGAATGTATGTTTAATGATTTCATGACTTTGGATGTTTTGACCACCTTTGCCGGTCTTACAGCTACCACCATGTTAATAGTGCAGTTCACGAAATCCCTTGTTAAGAAGAAATTCGGTGATTCCTATGTAAGATTATATACTTTTATTATTGCATTAATTCTCACATTCTTGTTTGCGCGCCAGGGAGATAAGGCCCAAGGGATTATAATGACAATAATAAATGCAATACTGATAACCATTGCTGCAGCCGGTGGCTATGAAATGATAACCGACCCCTTTGCAAGAAAATAAAAAAGCTTAACTTGTGAGCGGATATTTTTATTATTTTTTGCCAATAACAGGTTACCATTTATCATACTGAGCAAAGCGAAGAATTTCACACGTTTGTCATCCTGA
>DCDC01000104.1 GCA_002316225.1 Firmicutes bacterium UBA1065
CATGAAATCCGACTATAAGCCTAAGCTGGCAATAATGCCTGCAGGAACGATTAATGACTTTGCAGAACGGCTCAGTCTTCCTAAGTCCAAGGAAAATTTTGCCTCCCTGCTCATGCAAAAAAAATTCGGGACTATCGATATAGGGAAAATTAATGACAATTATTTTATAAATGTAGTCGGAGGAGGAGCCTTCACAACCATAGCCCACAAGGTAACCATCGATGCCAAAACAATATTAGGTAAATATGCCTATTACCATCGGGCAGCGGTGGATGTTCCGGAGGAATTGGAAGTATGCGAAAACATTAATTTCATAATTGACGGCAAGGAGTATAACTACAAGACCTTTCTTTTCCTGGTGCTTAATTCTGCCGGAGCCGGGGGATTCAGGTACTTATGCCCCAAGGCTAAATTAAATGACGGCCTTTTGGACTTGGTTATTTTTGAAAAAACAAGCAATGCAGACTTGTTTCAAATTTTCACCAAGGTATTTTACGGCCAGCATATAACCCATCCCAAGGTTCACTATTTTCAGGCGGAAAATATTAAAGTAATTCCCGAAAACCAAATGGTTATTGATACTGACGGAGACCCGGGCGGTTATGCACCTGCGGAAATTTCATCGGTACACAATGCCATAGATATTTTGATTCCTTAGTTAAATTGAAAGGGCATCCTCAACTATAATTCAGCTAAAAAATTTTTAATAATTAAAATTGTTCTTTCTACGGCTATATCCACAAAGGCATCAAAATCCATATGGGCAGAGCCGTCGGCCTTGTCGGACATAGCCCTTATTATGCAAAAATCTACATTGTTTATATAGCAAACCTGTCCTATGGCCCCACCTTCCATTTCTACACAAAGGGCATCAAAGGTGTTGGTTATGGTATCCTTTTTTTCATTGCAGCAAACAAACTGGTCCCCCGAAGCTACGGTTCCCCTGGCTACCCTTGTATCTTTAAGGATTTGAGCCGCTTTGACGATTTTTTTGACCAATTCTTCATTGCAGGGGATTTTTATTAAATCAATGCCTGCAATCATCCCTGCCGGTATGCCGATGGGGGAAGCATCATAATCATGCTGTACCACCCCGTCCGATATCACTATATCCCCGATATTGAGTTCATTGCTTAAACTTCCTGCAACACCGGTATTTATAATAAGGTCGGGTTCATATTTTAATATCATGGTCTGGGCACAGACAGCTGCATATACCTTGCCGATTCCGCACCTTGCCACAACCAGGTCCTTACCTTTCAGCCTTCCCCGGTAAAAATCTATGCCGCTTACGGTTTCTTTTTTTACATCAGCCATGGATGAAATAAGCTCTTTCACCTCTATGTCCATGGCCCCGATTATGCCTGTTATCATTATAAACCTCCTGTTTTTGTTAATTTATTGTAATATATCAAATACCAAAAGTCAACACGGCCCATTTTTATTGTAAATAAATAAAATAAAAATTGTATGATATAAACATTTTTGTTATAATCAGAAATAATATCAAGGAAGAGGAGATTTCAATATGGAAAAATACCTAATAGTAGATAGTTGTGTTGACTTTAACGAGGATACCGAAAACATTCCCAGAGTACCTTTCAGGATTTTAATCGATGATGAAGAAATAATTGATGAAGATACGGATATAATGGAACTTATCAGAAAAATGAAAAACAGCAGGCTGCATATAAAAACAGCATGCGCTCCTCCGGATGACTTCATAAATAAAATTAAAGCCAAGGCTTTTAATTTTATAGTAACCATTTCAAGCCAGTTAAGCGGTTCTTACAGCAGTGCCAAGGTTGCTGTAGAAACGATAAAAGAGAAATTTCCCGAAACCTTTGTGCACATTTTTGATTCCAAGTCAGCTGCAGCCGGTGAAACCTTGGTTGCAATCAAAGTTAAGCAATTGATTGAAGAAAACTTGCATCCCCATGAGATTATTGAGCAGACCGAAAAATATATTTCCAGGCTGCGTACCCTCTTCATCCTGGATTCATTGGACAACCTGGCAAAAAACGGCAGGATCAGCAATTTTAAAGCAACCCTGGCCAACATAATGAATATTGTTCCTATCATGGGTGAAGACGGGGAAGGCAATATTATCCTGAAGGAAAAGGTAAGGGGCAAAAAGAAGGCTTTCTCAAGATTGGTCGACATGCTTGCCGAATACAATATTGATTTTGAAAATACGGTCCTGGGTATAACACATGTGAATTGCCTTGAAAAGGCGGAAAGTTTAAGAGATGCCATAAAGGCAAAATATAATTTCAAAGACATAAAAATTTTTGAGCCTGCAGGATTAAGCTCCGTATATGCTTACGACGGAGGTATAGTAATCGCTTTTTAGCAGAATTTTTGTTAGTATGTCTAAAAATTGGGTATAATTACTCTATAATAAAATGGAGGTTATTGTCATGAAGTACAAAGAAATTATATCCGAAATCAAATCAGTAAGACTATACAAAAAAGACCAGGTGGCCCCGGATTTATTTAAGGAATTGCAAGAATACTTTGAGGGTGGAAAAAGGCTGTTTGACGATATCGAAGTGGAACTTATCAGGAAAGACAGGGATGAAGTCTATGAACAGCTTAAAGATTCTGCGGGCTACAACAAGAGAATGATTGAAGCTCCTCATTACTTGATTTTTTTATCCGAAGAAAAGGAGCATTACATAGAAAATGCCGGCTACAGGGTACAGGACTTGATGCTGAAAGCCTGGAGCCTTGGAATTGCCTCGTGCTGGATAAGTTTTGACGACGGCGAAGATGTGAAGAAAAAATTAAATATTGTATCAGACAAAAAGTTGGTTGCCTTAATAGCCTTGGGTTATGAGAATCCACAAAGCAAGGTTTTGTATGAGAAGGGCAAGTACAATACTTCATCGAATGTAAAGGTAATTGAAGATAATACAAGCGAAAGACTTGGAATAAGGGACCTTGTTTTCATTAAAGAATGGGGAGAAAAGGCTGATCCTGATGAATTGGTGAACTATGGCCTTTTGGAAGGATTCTTCTACGGCATCCTGGCCCCTTCATACATGAACCGTCAGCCCTGGAGGTTCATTGTAGACCAGGGGACGGTTGTTTTGACCTTGAAAAAGGATATATATGTGACTGAATATGAAGAAAAGATAGACACAGCCGTTATAATGCTGTATTTCGACGCTATTATGGAAAGCACCCTGACTGATATATCATGGAAATTCGGAAAACCGGAAAAGGACTACAAGGTACCCGATGACTATAAAATAGTTGCTTATTGCGTAGTTTGATTATGGATTGATATGGAGGTTAATAAGATGAAAATAATTATTAATAAAAAGTATTTGGATATTGTATCCGAAAAATTTCCTGATATTGAGTTTTATACCGAAATTGATGAATGCCCCGATGCGGAGGCCCTTATCGGGGATGCTATGGAATTTGTTCCTGAAAAACTTGATAAGCTGCCTAAGCTAAGGTGGATCCAATCCTTCTGGGCAGGCTACAACACAGTGGACCTGGAATACTTACGCAAACGAAACATCACCTTCTGCAACGCAAGGGATATTTACTCCGTTCCCATAGCAGAGGATGTTATTTGCAGAATACTTATGCACAATACAAATGCTCTTGCTTATATAAAGAGCCAAAAAGACCACAAGTGGGATAGGAGCCAAAGAAGGAGAAATCTCCAGGGTCAGACCATAGGGTTGATTGGAACCGGATCGATAGCGACGGAAATTGCCAAGAGACTTCAGGGTTTCGGAGTTAAAATAATCGGCTATAAGCGTAATCCGGTTTCCACCTTGCCATACTTTGATGAAATTTACTCGGGCAAAAAGGGCCTGGAGTATGTAATGGCAAACAGCGATTACATTGTTGTAACAGTTGACTTAAACAAGGAAACCTATCATATGATTAATAAGGATAATCTTAAGTTGATGAAAGAGACTGCTTCCATAATCAACATAGCAAGGGGAAGCATTATAAACCAGAAGGACTTGACGGAAGCCTTAAAGAATAATAAAATCAGCTATGCAGGCCTGGATGTTTTTGAAGTTGAGCCCCTGCCTGAAGACGATGAATTATGGGATTTGGAAAATGTATATATCACTCCCCATGCATCAGGTTTGGTGAAGGAAAACAAGAAGAGGCTTGCCGACTTGATTATTGCAAACATTCAAAGATTCATCGACAATGAAAAATTGGCAAATGTGGTGATTTAAAAACCATCAAACTTATATCATCCCAAGCCTGTACAAGATACTTAGCAAGTGTCATCCTGAGATCAAAGGAAGGATTCCGAATTATTCTTCCCTATAGAGTTCTCGGAATGACACTTTACAAGTTATAATAATAATATAGTAAATGAAAATTTTTAAAATGACACTATATAGAAAGAAGCATCATGAATGAATAATAACAAGAATATTTTAAAATTGTTGTTTTTTCCTCTATTAATACTCTATTATGAAACAGTTTTAAAGATTTTCTTATATGATACCGTATTTAATATCGGCTATGTTTATATGTGTTTATTTTCCGTACCCTTGGGTATGTTGTTTTATTTGCTGACAACAAGCTTTAAAGAGAAAATAAATAAAATTCTCTTCTTTTTGATCATAACCTTTTTAACCCTCTATTATGGGACTCAAATTGTTTATTTCAGGATATTTAATACCTTTACCACCTTTTATTCAATTTTTGTGGGAACAGGGAAGGTATTGGGTTTCACGGATATAATAGCTTCTGCTCTTATGAATAATATTCCCGAATTAATTACGGTCTTTCTTCCTCTTATCCTGCTGATATATTTTCGACAGAAATTGGCTTTTAACAGGACAAATAAGGCTTTTATCTTAAAGGTTGCAGTATCAGCAGCAATAATGCAGTCGGCTATTGTTTTCAGCGTGCTTTCTTCCGATGTGGGAGTTCTCAGTCCATCCTACCTCTATTCCGAAACATTTTTGGTTGTGGAATCTGTTGAAAAATTTGGCCTGCTGACAACCGGAAGGTTAGACATAAGAAACATGTTAAAATCCGTTGTGTTTGCTCTTGAGCCTCTTCCATGGGAACATATTGAATCTGAAGATCCGCCGGTAAAGGAACCGGAAGAAGCTCCCATTGTGGAAGAGGAGGAGCCGGTGAAGGTTGTTGAATATAATACCATGGATATTCCCTTTGAGGACTTGATCAAGGGAGAAAAAAAAGAAGCCATCAGGAGTATGCATGAGTATTTCAGCAAGGTGGAACCAACAAAGAAAAATGAATATACCGGTAAATTTAAGGGTAAAAACCTCATATTAATAACAGCCGAAGGTTTTTCACCCTATGCTGTCAGCAAGGATTTGACTCCGACCTTGTACAAAATGCAGGAAGAGGGCTTTAATTTCACTAATTTTTACACTCCCTTGTGGGGAGTCAGCACCACTGACGGTGAATATGTAGCCTGTTTAGGTCTTTTACCCAAGGAAGGCGTGTGGAGTTTTTATAAATCATCCCATAACTACCTGCCCTTTGCCATGGGTAACCAGCTCAAAAAGGAAGGCTATATAACCAGGGCATATCACAATCATTACTTTGATTATTATTACAGACACTTATCCCATCCTAATATGGGCTATACCTACAAAGGATTGGGAAATGGTCTTGATGTAACGGAAACATGGCCTGAATCAGATTTGGAGATGATTGAACTGACCATACCGGAATTTATAGACAATCAGCCTTTTCATGTATACTACATGACGGTAAGCGGTCACCTCCAGTATACTTTTACGGGCAATTATATTGCTGCCAAGAACAGGAGTTTAGTTGAAAACCTCCCCTATTCCGACAGGGTAAAAGCTTATCTGGCCTGCAATATAGAACTGGACAGGGCAATGGAAAAGCTGATACAGGAACTGGAGAAAAGGGGTATAGCAGATGACACCCTCATAGCCATCAGCCCCGACCACTACCCCTATGGCTTGAACCTTGCTGAAATAAGCGAACTTGCCGGCAAAGAAATAAAAAAAGACTTTGAATTGGAAAGGGGTATCTTCCTTCTTTGGTCCAAGGGAATGGAACCCGTAGTAATTGACAAACCATGTTCAAGCCTGGATATTATTCCTACCTTGTCAAACCTGATGGGTCTGGAATATGATTCCCGCCTTCTTATGGGCAGGGATATTTTATCCGACTCGGATCCACTTGTGATATTTACGGACAGGAGTTTTATAACCGACAAGGTAGCTTACAATGCCAAAACAGACAAAGCCATATCCTTGACCGGAGAAGAAATTGAAGATTCATACATTCAAGAAATATTTGAAAAAGTAAAGCTGAAATTTAAGTATTCGGCAATGATACTGGATACAAACTACTACAAGATATTATTTAATAAATAGAGGTGTGGAGACACACCTCTTAGACTGTAACAAAGTTTAAAACACATTGTCATCCTGTAGGCGAAGCCTGAAGAATCTCATGTTTTGATAATGATGAGATCTTTCGATCACGCTCAGGATGACACGGACAGGGACACACCTCTTTTATACTACTTCTATGACAAATTTCCTGCTTACCGGGCATTGGGTATATGTAGAATTGTTTACGCAGTTTGAATTCAGCCTGTTTGCCAGCATGCCCCTGGCATCCTTCTTAACCCTTACCTTATATCCTATTCTTTTTATCTCCGAGGGCTGAAGGCTTCCCACATCCCATTTTATTATAGTCTTACCCTTGTATTCATATACGTTTTTCGGCTCTAAGTTGCATGAATCACCTATGTATTCCAGCCCCTCATCAAGTATGCTCCTTAAGTAAACCTTTCTTGCAAGGTCATATTGCCCCGTGTATAAGTCAACGTAATATTTGGTAATGGTATCCGGGCTGACTTGTTTATCTTCGCAGGTTACAACCATGTTGTAATCCATGGCGGTTGATACGGCAGAGCAGGAATCAATTTTGTCTTCATTGATTAAATGGCCGTAAAACTTTATTTTGCTCCTGTGGGGGATTTTATCGCCTGAATTCTCTGTGCTGTTAACCGTATACTTGTCGCACAGGGCTCCGTCAAGGCTTAATATGTTCGTCGAATTGGGGGATAAAACAAAATTGTTCCCGAAAATTATCACATTGTCATTGTTTAATTCCTTACAGGGCTCAACGATGCTTAGGGTATTTAAAAGTTTATCATCGGGACCCTCGTGTTCTATCTTATCCAGATATCTTATGCCGTTTCCGAAAGCCGCACTGAAGGAGCAAAGTTTTTCATGAGGGCTATTATTTTTGAGGATGATTTTTATCTTATATATATATGAGGGAACAAACTGAGAATTGGGGATACCTGCGCCCTTCAAAAAATATTCGGGCACATCTATGTATATGGTGCATTCTTTCATTTACTTCATTCCTTTCCGATGCAATCTAATTCATATTATTCATGGCATGGTTTTTTGTGAAAAAATTAAGTTAAATATTTATGGCAATAAATAAGCTAATGTGATAATATTAATAGCAAACAATCCATAAACAATTGCATATCGATAAAGGGAGGATGAAATGAAGAAGATTTTAATTTATTCCGCCAACTCATGTTCAAATTGTACTGCTGCCAAAGAATACATAAAGGAAAAGGGATATGATTATGAGGAAAAAAATGTTTCTCTTGATCCGGAAGCAAAAAAAGAATTGATAGGCATGGGCTACATGGGAGTTCCCGTAATCATGATTGATGATGACGTGGTAGTAGGATTTAATAAGAGTAAGTTGGACGAGTTATTATAAATAAAACAAAAAACCGGCTCTTGCCGGTTTTTGCCTTACTGGTATGTTTATTCTTTCTATTTATTCAATTCAGCTAACAGGTTATCCAGATTCATTCCGTGAACTGCTGCAGCTTCTTCCAATGTTTCCATTTGAGCGCTTGGGCACCCGATGCATCCCATTCCGAATGACATAAGGATTTCAGCAGCTTCCGGTTTTGCCATCAGGGTTTCACGAATTGTCATATCCTTTGTAATCATAATCAGCCTCCTAAATTTTTAAAAAAGCGTTATATATCATTATACAGTATGCCTAAACAATTTTCAATATTTCCTTAATAAAAAATGCAAGGTATATGGGTTGGCTTTTTTATTTGTGACAGATTAATTTTTCCTTGAAATAGAAACGTATTCCCGCTTTTTAAGGCCAAAAATCATTTGAACCAAAAAATCTTTTGTGTTATAATCAAAACAAATTAGCATATTTAACATAGCAAGAGGCAGGAGCATGAATATGCATAAAAAATACAATGAAAAAATAAGCGACATGAAGAAGTGCATACAAAAAAAGAATAAGTTGAGAATGCTTTTAAAACAGACAGAACAGGACATCATAAAGGAAAAACTTCTTTTGAACAAAATATCGGCAGAATATATGAAGTGTAACCAGGATGTTTTGAAAATAGAATCAGATGATATTATTTCCTTGTTTCATGCAATATTGGGCAAGGACGAGGAAAAACACAGTGAGGAAAGACAAAAACTCTTAAAGGCAAAATTGGTTTACGACCAGTGCAAGAATAATGTGAATTATCTTGTCAACGAAACAAAAAAAATCGTGGATATTCTTGCAAACTTAGAGGGTTGCGACGAAGAATACGAGGAATTGATAAATAAAAAGGTTGAAACCATTTATATAGAAGATGAAGAAACCCGTCAGGATTTAAAAGGATTAATAAAACGAAAAGAAGACATGAATGCCAATATTGTCGAAATTGATGAAGCCATCTGTTACGGCGAAAAGGCCTTGGAATCCATAGAAAAGACTATAGCGGAACTGGAAGCTGCAGGCGACTTTGAAAATCCCGATATAAATAAAAATATGAATGATGCCAGAAAGTATGCCGAGCAGACCCATAGACTGTTAGGAAAATTCAAAAAAGAAATATCGGACATAACTATGGTGACCGGAACTGAAATAGCGGTGGGGGCCTTTGAAAACTTTTCGGATTTATTCTTTGACAGCTTGATTTTTGACTGGGTTGTTCAGTCAGGAATATGCAAATCTTTGGATGCTGCCAAGAACACCAAAAATCAGTTGGACAAGGCCATGTCCAAACTCTATGAGGAAAAAGTGACGGAAGAGTTCATGGTAAGGCATATAGAAGAGCAAATAAATCAAATCATGGAAGGCATAAAAAGATTTACAAATTTTACTTGACAAAAGAATTAATATGGTATAGAGTATTTAGAAATTGAATATGTAAACTTCTTATCAAGAGAGGCGGAGGGACCGGCCCTGTGAAGTCTCGGCAACCTGCAGCATTTGCAAGGTGCTAATTCCGGCAAAGTGCAAACTTTGGAAGATGAGGAGTAGGTTAGCATTATATACCTTCTCTTCGAGAAGGTTTTTTTGTTAGGAGGATAAAATGTCTATAGAAAAAGTTAGGGAATATTTAAAACAATTCAACAAGGATAACGACATTAAAGAACTTGATGAATCAACGGCAACCGTGGAGTTGGCTGCCCAGGCTTTAGGGACTGAGGAAGCAAGGATAGCTAAATCCTTATCCTTTTACAAGGGTGACGGAGCCATGGTAATAGTGGTGGCAGGGGATGCAAAAATAGATAACAGGAAGTTCAAGGACTATTTCGGGTTTAAAGCCAGGATGCTTTCGCCCGAGGATACCGAAAAATTTACGGGTCACCAGGTAGGAGGGGTTTGCCCCTTTGCCTTGCCGGAAAATGTTAAAGTATACCTGGATGTATCCATGAAAAGATTCGAAACCATGTTTCCGGCCTGCGGAAGCGGAAACTCTGCAATAGAACTCACCTTGGAGGAGTTGGAGAAAACATCGGGAAGCAATACCTGGATCGATGTTTGCAAGAACTGGTGATGCTCATCAGACATGATTCATAAGACAGACTGTAAAGGAGAAAGAAATGCTAAATGAATTTTCAAGAACCCAGCTTCTGTTAGGCAAGGAAGCAATGGAAAAACTTAAGGAATCAACAGTGGCTATATTCGGCATCGGAGGAGTAGGCTCATATGTTGTTGAAGCTTTGGCAAGGTGCGGGGTAGGGAATTTTGCCCTTTTTGATGCCGATAAAGTTTGCCTTACAAATATAAACAGGCAGATAATTGCCACAAGAAAGACTATCGGAAGGGTGAAGGTTGAAGTAGCGGCAGAAAGGATAAAGGAAATCAATCCCAATGCAAAGGTAAGCACCCATCAGGTTTTTTACATGCCTGAAAATGCTCATGAATTTGATTTAACCGGATATGATTACATCGTGGACGCCATTGATACGGTGACCGCTAAAATAGAATTGATAGTAAGAGCCAAAAAAAATAACATTCCCATCATTAGCAGCATGGGAGCAGGCAACAAGCTCAATCCAACGGAACTTGAAGTTGTCGATATTTACAAAACATCAGTTGATCCCCTGGCAAAGGTGATGCGCCATGAATTGAAAAAACGGGGGATAGAAAGTTTAAAAGTTGTATATTCAAAAGAAAAACCCATTAAACCCCTTGATGATGAAGAGGGTAACTGCAAAGAAAATTGCATATGCCCTCCCGGAACCCATACGAAGTGCAGTCAAAGAAGGGCAATACCGGGAAGCGTATCCTTTGTACCTTCCGTAGCAGGCTTGATTATTGCAAGTGAGGTTGTTAAGGATATTATAGCCAAATAATTAAGGAGGAAGACATTTGGGGACGACACCATTTATACAAATAAAAGATTTACAAAAAAATTTTACAAGTCAAAATGATACGGTAACTGCTCTTTCAGGGATAAATTTAAATATTGATAAAGGTACCATATTTGGAATAATAGGTATGAGCGGTGCCGGAAAAAGCACCCTGGTAAGATGCATAAACTTCCTGGAGAGACCTAGCAAAGGAACCATCATAATAGGTGATAAAGATTTATCTCTCTTAAATGACAGGGAATTAAGGCAGGTCAGACA
>DCDC01000091.1 GCA_002316225.1 Firmicutes bacterium UBA1065
GGTAAACCTTGTATTCAACCGAAAAATTCCTGGATTTTTCAATTATGTCGGTTTTTAACCAATACGTGTCAACCTTTAATAATCTGGCCATTTCTCCGAAGTGAGGTGTTAAAATGACCGGCTCTTTATGAGTCTTTAAATTTTTTAAGTTTAATTTATTGATGCCTTCCGCATCTATAACCAGGGCTTGCCTGCAGTTTTCCAATAAATAGTTCAACATGGCTCCATAGCAGCTTATGTTCGTACAACCGGAGCCGGTTGCTACCGCATCGGAAAAATCAATAATTTCATTTTGCAGTTTTTCTAACAGCTCATCATTGTCTTCATATGTACAGGTAATAGCCTCTAAGGACATGGCTTCAACAACGGGATAAATTTCATCGGGTATGAAGGCTTTGACAAGACCGCTTCCGGTTCTGAGGGCTGCATTAAGATTTAAAACGCATGCTCCCGCCATGCCCTTTGAGCCGGACACAAATCCGACCTTGCCGTAGGTCCCCTTGTGAGAATTCCTGCTTCGTTTTGTTAATACGTTTTTCACATCATTCAATTCCGTTAAACAAACGCCTTCATTGGTATCAGTAATTTCAACTTCTTCTTCAATTCCCAGGATATAATTATCCAAACTTTTTAGACTCATAGTCCGTCTCCGGAATCACTAATATTTATTAAAATGCACTCTTGATTCTTCAAGGTCATTTTCCGTATAGGCCGCTTTGTTTTCCTTCTTGTACCCAAGGGCTATTATACATAGAACCCCATATTTTTCAGGAATATTCAACAGCCTTCTGACCTCATTTTCAGAACTGTCATTATCACTTACCCTGTTTCTCATTTGTATCCATACAGAGCCCAGGCCCAGATCTTCAGCTCTTAATTGTATGTAGGAAGCTGCGATTGCTCCATCTTCAACCCAAACATCACTTTTTTCACGGTCTGCAATAACAACTATGGCACAAGTGGCGGTTTCCAGTCCTTTTGTACCCATGTTTCTGCAATCCTTCAGCTTAAGGATTATATCTCTTTCATCGACTACAATGAGTTCTACTCCCCTGTTGTTCCTGGATGTAGGTGCCAATAAGCCTGCTTTCACCAATTCCCTAATTTCCTCTTTAGCTAATCTTTCATCCTTAAAAATCCTTATTGATCTTCTTTTCATTATTATATTCGACATGTCAAATCCCATCTTAATCCTCCTTGTTTTTCAGTTTTATTCTGTATTTTCACTATATCTTTCAACCCTGTTTTTTCCTCTCTGCTTTGCCAGATATAGGGCCTTATCGGCAAGGTAGTAATAATCTTCCAGGCATTGGCAATTAATATCCCTTATGGAAGATACGCCGAAGCTTGAAGTAATTTGTATGGAAATTGACCCTATCTCAAATATTTTTTCCATTAATAATTTTCTCAGCCTTTCTGCAAATATGCATCCGTCTTCAAGGGAAGTATTGGGCATGAGGATTACAAATTCTTCTCCTCCGAACCTGGCTACCGTATCAGATTCCCTCACATTATATTTAATGAAATCGGCCAATTGCCTGAGTACATTATCACCTACCGGATGACCGTAGGTGTCGTTGATGCTTTTAAAATTGTCCACATCCATGATTATCAAAACGCTTTCATGACCATAGCGCTGCATTAAGGAATATTCCCGCTTTATTAATTTTTCCATGAGCCTCCTGTTGGGTAAATCCGTAAGGGGATCAAAAAAAGCCATTTGTTCCAATTGTTTTTGTTGATATTCAATTCGCCTTTTTTGGATTATGCTGGTGTAATTGTATCTCCATAAAGTAATGCTGAGCATCATGCCGATTGCGACAGCGATGATTCCGTTGACCCTGTTGGAAAGTAAGATCTCCGGATCACTTATGGTCATAGCTATGGAAAAATAATACGCTATATAGGAAATTAAAAATATTATAAAGGAAATTAAGGGTCTGATTATAAAAATTGCTCCCACTATAACGCAGATTAATATGAAGGGGGTTATGTTGGTTGTCACCAATTGATCAAAGGTTACAATAACGATACCGGTCGCCATAATAACAAGCACAACCAGGTACTGCAAAAGATACATGTTCAGACCGGCTTTTTTCTTGTTCCTGAGCCTGTGAGTAACCAAGAAAAGTACTATCAAAAAAAGCAGCAATACAAAATGGGAGCCCATAATTCCCTGACTCCATGTTTTTAATACTTCAGTATCATAGGATTTCCCAAAGGCAAAAAGAATAATGCATATAACAGGCAAAGGGATGGCTATGATAGATAAGTGATAAATCCTCCGGATGTTAATGAGTGCACACTCATCTGAAACCCTGCTGTAATCCTTGTAAGCTCTTAATATTCTTCTTTTTATACCTTCATATGACCATTGATTATTATGTAAGCTTTCTATAACTTTCACCACCGCTTAAGGATTTCATTCACTTAAGCCTATATTAGCACAAATCCCCTGCCCTGTCTACTGAGAACTTAAGCCGGCATATAAAAATTATTTTTCAACATAAATTCACCATTTTATTCGGCTTCATACACTAAGACATTTTTATCATCCTGCATCAAGAATATCTTTTCTACTTCATCATCTATCAGGCTTACCGGGTCATCGCATTTTATTCTGGCACTTACACTGCAATTTGAGCTCAAGGCCCGGGGTACGGGCATGAGCTCACACTGGATGTTCATTTTTCTACATTTCCTGTCGAATTTGATAGCTCCCGAATGTGTGAAAAACAATACATAGTAAGTCATCTTGCTTACTTCCTTGCTTCTATTAAATATGTATCATCCTGTTCCCTTATTGTAACCTTATAACCGGCGTTTTTTAAAAATCTATCCACATTTCCCCTGGCAGTTTTGTTGTCAACAATTATGTCCAGACCTTCAGGATTCTCCTCCAAGGCTTTTTTTGTCATCAATACGGGCTGTGGGCAGCTCATGCCGCTTGTATCAATTCTTTTCATATATTTCCCTCCTATTTCGCATTTGCTTTCGTTAAGCTTATGCTGCCTTTCTTAACCAAATCTTCAGAATTTAAGTATGAAACAAGGCCTAAAAAGACAAAGCAAATCAAGGCGGCGATTTTTCCGTTGGATGTAACTCCGGCAGCACTTGAAGCCAGTCCGAAATTATGAGCCAGAGCAGCTCCAACCAACAAACCCATAACGGTAATTACAGAGTCCGTATTGCCTTCCGCAGAAAGGATTAATTGTCTCAGGGGACATCCACCCAATAAGACTGCGGCCCAGCCAACAAGAACCATACCTAAGAAATTCCATAAACCATCCGTATGGGCTACAGGCTGGTCGGCAAACCCTATTTTAAAGAATCCGAAAGCAAGGTTTCCTAATAAAGCAAAGACCAGAATGGCAATAAATCCTGATAAAAGATAGGTATCTTTGAATAGAATCAGGTCTCGTGTTCCGCCGGCCGTACACATCCTGGTCTTCTGGGCCAAAGCACCCACTATCAAACCTCCGGCCAGGGAAAGCCATAAAGGTGCATGCATGGATCCCGGTCCCTTTTCGGAGAAGAAGATAAAAGCAGGCGCAAGAAGAAGAAGTAACAAGACACCAACATTTAAAGCCGGAAAAATGTAACCTTCAATCTTGCTAATATTGTAACTTCTCTTTAAACTAAATCCCTTGTTGAGAAACAGAACTCCAACGTATATTCCTGACACAAAGCCGGCTAAACCCAGCAAAGCGTTTAAATCTCCTCCTGCAATCCTCAATATCATTCTCAAGGGACAACCAAGGAATATTAAGGCTCCAATCATCATAACTATGCCTAAGACAAACCTGGTGAAAGGCGAAGATCCCCCCCTGCTTTTAAACTCTTTGTTTTTTAAAGCAAATAAAAAGGCTCCAAGGACAAGACCAATTATTTCCGGCCTTATGTACTGGACTACATCTGCCCTGTGAAGACCTAAGCCGCCTGCCGTATCTCTTAAAAAGCAAGCTATGCAGAAGCCCATGTTTGCAGGGTTTCCGAAATATACCAAGAGTACTGCTATGATTCCTACCATTCCCCCTGCGATAATAATTCCTTTTTTGTCTTTCATATTAAACCTCCCTCTAAGTTTATTTATTAACAATAAAATTATATTATGGAAAATTATTTAAAACAACTTGTATAGAATTTTCCAATGCTTGAAGCTTTATCTATCAATATTTCTTATTTAAAACTTAAAGCCTTGTGTTTTCAACAATTTAACATTATATAAAAAATGGGTTATCAGCCTGTATTAAAATCTTAATTGAATAAATATATATCATATGTTAAAATACAATTATTCTTGAAATTTGGAATTTGCTTATTTATCCAAAGGTGAAGGTGTAATTATGAGATATGTCTATATGGACAATGGAGCAACCTCATATCCCAAGGCTCCCGGTGTCGCTGAAAGTATGTCGGATTATATTTTAAATATTGGAACAAATATAAATCGCGGAGCCTACGAGTCTTCATACAGGGCTGAGCATACCGTATATGAAACAAGGGAGCTCTTATGTGAACTCTTCTCGTTCAACAAGCCGGAAAATGTGGTATTTACCAAAAATATAACAGAAAGCCTGAATGTTCTCATAAAATGCCTCTTGAAGGAAAAGGACCATGTTATAGTGTCTTCAATGGAGCACAACGCTGTCATGAGGCCCCTGAATGCCCTTAAAAATATTGAATATACCAAGGTTTTGTGCAGTGAAAAAGGGGAACTGAATGTTGAGGATGTTGAAAAGGCAATTAGAGAAAATACCAGGGCCATAATCATGACCCATGCATCAAATGTATGCGGCAGCATTTTAGATTTGGAAAAAGTGGGACAAGTATGCAAGAAACATAAGCTTTTCTTCATAATCGACAGCGCCCAGACGGCAGGTTTTTTGGATGTTGACATCAATAAATTGAATGCTGATGCCATCGGATTCACAGGTCATAAAAGTTTACTGGGCCCCCAGGGCATAGGCGGCTTTATCGTAAACGACAGAATGAACAGCCAAATGACAAGCTTTATCGAAGGAGGTACCGGCAGCTTGTCGGATACCGAAATGCAGCCTGACTATATGCCTGACAAGTTCGAAGCAGGCACCCTGAATATTCCGGGTATATACGGACTGAATTCTGCCTTGAAATATATATTGAATCACGGGGTCAGCAATATCCGTGAAAAGGAAATTTTTCTCATGAGCAGGTTCTTGGAAGGCCTCAACAACATAAACAGCATTAAACTGTTAGGAAGGGATACAAGCAAGGACAGGACAGGCATATTTTCCATTGACTTTATCAATAAGGATAACGGCCTTGTTTCCTACGAGCTTTGCAAGGAATACGGCATTATGACAAGAAGCGGCATGCACTGCGCCCCTTCTGCCCATAAAACCCTTGGAACTTTTCCTAAAGGAACCGTGCGTTTTTCCCTAAGCCATTTTACAAGCATTGAAGATATAGATTATACAATCGACTGCATCAATAAGATAGCCAATAAAGGAAGGTAGCTTATGGAATTCAATCAATTGGAGAGTTTTATCAATGTAGTTAAGTTTAACTCTTTCTCCCTGGCTGCAAAAGAGCTTTACACGACTCAGCCCACAATAAGCAATAATATTAAGAATTTGGAAAAAGAACTGAATACCACTCTTTTGGACAGAAACAGCAAAACAATAAGCTTGACCGATTCAGGCAGGCTCTTTTACAGGTATGCGGTTGAGCTTGTCAACATAAGGGACAAGGCCAAGTTTGCCATAGCAGAGCATGACTGCAAGGTTGAAGGTGTTATAGAATTATGTGCCAGCTCCATACCGGAAGAATATGTTCTGCCTTACATAATCAAGGATTTTTTGAAAAAATATCCCAAGGTTTCTTTCTCCGTAACCCATAAGGATTCAAAAAAAGTAATCGATGATATTTTGGCGGGAAAGCTAAACTACGGAATCGTAGGCGCAAAGTATTACTCGGAAGTATTGGAATACATTGATTTTTATGAAGATGAGCTTGTTTTGTGCGTGCCTGTGAGTGAAAAATACCCCTGGACCCAGGATGAACTCCCGGATATTAAAACCTTGTTTTCGGAAAAATTCATTTTCAGAAAACCCGGCTCCGGAACCAGGCGCTTAATCGAAGAAAGACTGGGAGAAAAGGGAGTCGATTTGGATGATTTAAACATAGTTTCCTATATTGACAGCAATGAAATGATTAAAAAGATGATCGAGCTTGGATTGGGCATAAGCTTTATGTCAAGAATAGCAGTAAAAAACGAAGTTGATTTAAAAGTTATCAAGGCATTGAGTATTAAAGATTTAAATTTAAAAAGAAATTTTTACTTTGTTTACAACAAAAACAGGACCCTGCCCCCTTTGGTGGAAACTTTTAAAAATTTCTTGATATCTTGGAAATACTAATCGAGGAGGTGTAAGCATGCCATCGGATGAAATAAAATTAACCCAAATGACTCAAAGCGCAGGTTGAGCCGCAAAAATAGGTCCTGACCTCCTGGCACAAGTTTTGTGCCATATAAACTATGATACTGACGAAAACCTCCTTGTAGGAATGACTACTTCGGATGACGCATCAGTATATAAGATAACCGAAGATCTTGCCCTGGTCCAGACCCTTGATTTTTTTACCCCTGTTTTGGATGACCCCTACCTTTATGGCCAAATAGCAGCAGCCAATTCATTGAGCGATGTTTATGCCATGGGAGGAGAACCCAAGCTTGCAATGAATATTGCATGTTTCCCTAAAGACCTGCCCAAAGAGGTCATTAAGCAAATCCTCCTCGGGAGCCATGATAAGGTAAAAGAAGCAAATGCCCTGGTGATCGGAGGCCATACGGTAGAAGATAAGGAACCCAAATTCGGCTTGTCCGTAACAGGCTTCATTCATCCAAAAGATGTTGTTACCAACTGCAATGCAAAACCCGGCGATGTTTTAATCCTTACAAAACCCTTGGGATTAGGTATATTAAATACGGGTATAAAGGCCGGGTTAGTCAGCCAAGAGGGTTATAATACAGCTGTCTTTGTCATGACTCAGTTAAACAAGTTTTCTAAAGATGCTATGATGAAGGTTGGGGTGAACAGCTGTACCGACATAACCGGATTCGGCCTTCTGGGCCATGCTTATGAAATGGCCGAAGGAAGTGATGTTACGATAAAACTTTTCTCCTCTTCCGTACCTGTAATTGAGGAAGCCATATCCCTGGCAAGGATGGGTATAATTCCGGCCGGAGCTTACAGAAATATGGAATATGTAAAAAAACAGGTCGAGGTTTCAGATAAGACAGCCCAGGAAATTATCGACTGCATGTGTGATCCTCAAACCTCGGGCGGGCTCTTGATATCTGTAGAAAAAAGCAAGGCGGACCTGCTTCTTAATGAGCTTAAAAACTCTCCCACCCCCTATGGCTTGGTTGGTGAAGTTACAGAAAGGCAAGATTGCAGAATAATCGTTGAATAAAGAATCCGTAGATCTTATCTACGGATTTTGCTTTTTATTCCTGGGTTTCCTCTTCCCGGACCGAATCGTCCATATCCAGTTCACTTGAAATAAGGACATCATTCTCCCACTTTCCTTCTTCAATTGTTCCGTCTATGTAGTATATAACTCCCGAGCCATGTTTTTTTCCGTTCTTGAAAGATCCCACATACTTATTCCCGTTTGCGTACGTGTAGGTTCCCAGGCCTTCTTTCATTCCATTTACAAATTCTCCTTCATACTTGTCTCCGTTGGCATATGTGCTTGTTCCGTGGCCGTTTATGAAATCATCCTTGAATTCACCTTCATAAACATATTTGCCAGGCACGGTAAATTTGCCCATTCCGTCCTGTTTATTTTCTTTAAATTCCCCCTCGTAAACATCGCCATTGGCATAGGTATAGATGCCGTAGCCATCCATCATGCCGTTTTTCATTTGTCCTTCATAGACAAACTTATTTGGCGAGGTTAATTTTCCGTGACCGTTAGGCTTATTGTCTTTAAATTCACCTTCATATATGTCCCCGTTTGCATAGGTATAAAGGCCGTAACCGTCCATCATACCGTTTTTCATTTCCCCTTCATAAACATCACCATTGGGATATACTACTTTCACCCTATTCTTGCTGATAACTTCCTCAGCATCCTGTGAATCTGATTCATTTATCGGACCTGGGCCTTCAAGACCGGTTTCATTCTCTATAATGTTTTCATCAGGATTATCAATACTGCCTTCCATATCCGTCATTTCACCAGGATCATCACTGATTTGGTTTGAAATATAATCTTCATCTCCCTCATTTTTTTCAAGTCTTGAACAAGATGATCCTAAAATTAACATAATCAAAAAAACAATTGCAAGAGTCTTATTCATTCCTGCCTCCATGCCAACCCCTGTTTTACATTTTTATTATTGCCGGCTGAGGCAAAAATAATGATAGCAGTATTTTTCAGTATTGTTAAATCATGTCAGTTTCTCGGATCTCCTGCTTTCTTAGGCTTATAAAAGTCAGAACCATGTTAAGAATCCCAAGCATCGTAAAAATTATCAATGCCATGTTATTGGAACCGGTTAAATCGTATGCGTAATTAATTACGG